>JAJXWU010000088.1 GCA_021781425.1 Pseudomonadota bacterium | reverse complement strand
GGATTGGCCATCAGCACGCTTTCGGTCAGCTCCAGTTCCAGGTGTTGCGGATCGAGCTGCTCCTCAGCCAGGATTTCGCACAGGCGTTGAGTCAGTTCGTCGCGCAGCAACTGCAAGGCCGATAGGTTGACCGACATGGTAATGCCGGACAGTCCCTGCTCTTGCCACTGGCGCAGCTGTACGCAGGCGCGGTGCAGCACGAATTCGCCAATGCGTTCGATCAGCCCGGCTTCTTCGGCGAGCGGGATGAACACGCTCGGCGGAACTGCACCGAATTCGGCGCTGTTCCAGCGCAACAGGGCTTCGACGCCAGTGATGCGACCTTCGTCGAGGGCGAGCATCGGCTGGAACACAAGGCTCAATTCCCCGCGTTCCAGCGCCAGGCGCAGGCCGCCGAGCATGTTCGCGCGCTGGCGCGTGATCGCGTCCATTTCAGGGGTGTAAACCTGATACATGTTGCGGCCCTGTTCCTTGGCCTGGTACATGGCGGTGTCCGCGAACTTGAGCAGATCCGTCGGCACCTGCGCGTGGTCCGGATACAGGCTGATTCCGATCGAAGGCGAAATGATGACTTCCTGGCCGCTATCCAGCGTCAGCGGTGAGGTGAAAACGTCGAGCAATTCGCTGGCAACGCGCTGTACTTGGTCCGTGTGCAGTACGTCTTCGAGCACCACGGTGAACTCGTCGCCGCCCAGGCGCGCAACGGTGGCCGATTCACGGACCTTCTCGCACAAGCGTTCGCCTACCGCCTTGAGCACGCGATCGCCGGCGGCGTGGCCCATCGAATCGTTGACGTGCTTGAAGCGGTCCAGGTCCAGGAACAGCACTGCCACCTTGCGCGAAGTGCGCCGCGCGCGGATGACGGCGTGAGCGAGACGCTCGCCGAGCAAGGTCCGGTTCGGCAGCCCGGTCAGGGTGTCGTAGTTGGCCAGATAACGCAGTTCCTGTTCAGCGCGCTTGCGGTCGGTAATGTCGTTCATCACGCCGACGTAGTTGGTGACCTGCCCGGCGTCGTCCCGGACCTGGCTCACCTCCAGCCAGGCCAGGAAATCCTCGCCGTCACGGCGCCGCTGCCACAGTTCGCCGCGCCAGTGGCCGTTGCGCGCGAATTCCTCGCGCATCGTGCGGAAAACGTCGGTCGAGTACTTGGCGCTGTTGAGCATCTGTGCAGGCTGGCCGATGCACTCGGCTTCGGTGTATCCGGTCATGCGCATGAACGCGCGATTGACTGAAGTGAATCGGAAATCCAGGTCGGTCACCGAGACCGCCTCGTTCATGCTGTTGATCACCTCGCTGGCGATGCGCCGCTCGCGGTCGGCCCGGCGCGCTTCGGTAATGTTGTGCGCCGTGCCGCAGATGCGCAACGCACGGCCGTTATTGTCGCGGTCGACCACCTTGCCGCGCGACAGCACCCAGGTCCACTCGCCCTGCGCATTGCGGATTCGGTGTTCGGATTCGAAGTGGTCGGTGCGTCCGGCCAGATGATCGTAGGCGCGCTTTTCCACCTGGGCCAGGTCGTCCGGATGCACGGCCTGCTGCTTCCAGGCATCTTGCGGCAGGGATTCCTCGTGTTGGCCGCCAATCAGCTGGTCGGCCCCGATCCGGTACAAATGGCCGCGGTGGATGTCCCAGTCCCAGAATTCGTCGCCCGAGCCCCACAGCGCCAGACGCAGCCGATCCTCGCGTTCGCGCAGCTCGCGGGCGTGGCGCGCTTCGCGCTGGTGGCGCAGCCGGTAGACGATCCAGATCGCGAACAAGGCAATCGCCGCAAGCGCCAGATACAACGTCTTCATCGCTGTTGTCGCCCACCACGGCGGCGTCACCCGCAGGCTCAGGCTGACCGGATTCTGGTTCCAGACGCCGTCGGCGTTCGCGGCACGCACCTGGAACGTGTAATTGCCGGCCGGCAGGTTGGTGTAGACCGCTTCGTGACGCACGCCGGCATCGATCCAGTCCGCGTCGAAACCGTCGAGTCGGTACACGAAGCGGTTGCGCGCGGGTGCCGCATAGTCGAGCGCGGCGAATTCGAAACGCACCACTCTCTCGCCCTGGCGCATGCGCAGCCCGGTGGCGGATACCGGCATGTCGGTCTTGGCGTCGCCGATGCGTACGGCAGTGATCGCTGCCGGCGGCGGGTAGGTGTCATGGCGGATATTGTCCGGCTGGAACAAATTGATGCCATGCAGCCCTCCGAAAACCAGGTCGCCGTTGGCGCGAGCGCAGGCGGCGCCGCTGTTGAATTCGAAGCCCTGCAATCCATCGCGCAAAGAGAATGCCTGGAACGCGCCGAGCACGCGGTTGAACGTGGCGATGCCGCGATTGCTGCTCATCCAGATGTTGTGGTGCGCGTCCTCGAGCAGGCCGTAGATGGTCGCGCTGGGCAGGCCGCTGATCGTCGAATAGTGGGTGAAGTGCAATGGCCTCGCGTCGGGAAGGTCGATGCGGTCCATGCCGCTCTGGGTGCCAATCCACACCGAACCATCGCCGCTCTGCAGCAGGCTGCGGATGAGATTGTCGGAAAGCGAATCCGGATCGGCCTGATCGTGACGGAACGTGCGCAGGCCGCCCTGGCCGGCATCGAAAACGCTCAGGCCGTCGGTGGTGCCGATCCAGATACGGCCTGCACTGTCCTGCATCAACGCAATGACCGTATCGCCAGCCAGACTGTCCGCTTCGCTGGCGCGGTGGCGAAACTGCTCCCAGCGCGCGGGCCGGCCGGCGGCCGCCGGCTGCCAGTGCGCGAGGCCTTGGCCGTACGTGCC
>JAJXWU010000071.1 GCA_021781425.1 Pseudomonadota bacterium | reverse complement strand
CCACAAACCACGGCAAACAAATCGTAGGTTCCGAAATCGACTCGGCGAAAACAGCAGATATAAATAGAAAACCCGGCGTCAGGCAGGTTTGCTGAACAGGAAGAATGGCTCCGCCGGATTTATGCCCAACCTGATGGGATCGACGTCGCCAAGCAAATCCGTATGCTGCCGGACTTCTGATTCGAACCCCGCAGCAGCGATCCGTTCAAAGATATCCTGTCCGAAAAGGCGCACGTGATCTTCTTGCCCGTATGCCTGCAGCCTCGCCTGCGGTGAGTCTATGCCAGCGTCCTCCCAGGTGTGGCGAAGCATGCGACTGTAAGGCGTTTGCAGGATCGCCTTGCCTGCCGGTTTAAGCACGCGAAATACTTCGGCCAGTGCTTTTGACGCATCGGGAACGTGCTCGAGCACGTGGTTGGCGATGAGCATGTCGAACGAACTGTCACTGAAGGGCATCCTGAGCATGTCGGCCCGCTGCACGCCAGGCGCGTTCGGAAACAGGTCGGCAAGTACATAGTCCGCCGTGGCATGGTCTCGCACCAGACGCGGCAGATGTTGCTCAGGCGCGAAATGAAGTATCGCTTTTCCGCGAATCCCTTCTAGCAACCCGCTGCGCCGCATGTACAGGATCAGGTGCCGCTCTCGATCGTGGGCCCCGCAGTTCGGACAAGTGAAGTTCATCACGTCACTGTCGACCATTTGAAGTTCCCGCATGAGGGGCGCCTGCGATGCGAGCCCGCGGCGATATGGCAGAAAACGTGCGACACGACGCTCGCAGATGATGCAATACCGGGAGCGCGGAGGTAGGAAAATCGCTGCAAGCCTGCGCATCTTTTGGAACACGTCATTTCCCCGAAGGCACATTTGCCGCACGTTGTACCGCATCGATGCGGCCAGCCATACCGCGAATTCCGTCGAACAATCCCCGTGCGATGAATCGTAGGTTATGCAAACGATTCGGCGAAAATAGCAGATACGCATAGGCATTGCCGAGCCAATACCAGCAGGCGCGCATTTTCCAACGCCTCGGCACGTAATCACAGCCCATGAGCAGCACGAAATTGCGGAAACGATAGTACAGGCGTTGCGGCGAATAGCCGTTGTAGTTGCGCCAACGCCCGTACCAGACGCGGAAGCTCAGTTCCCCCAGGTTGTGGCCGAGCACGGCGCGCGACGTGCCAAACATCCGGTAACCCAGGGCGCGGGCGCGATGGAACCATTCGGTGTCGACATAGTCGATGAACCATTCCTCGCGCATGAACCCCACATCGGCGAATACCTGGCAAGGATGCAACGACCCCGAGGTAATTCCAGTAATGACCTCGACCCAGGGATCAGCGTCGTCGGCGGCACGCGTGCTATAGAACAGGCGGCCTGGCTCCTGCACCTGAAAGCCGAACGAGTGCCTGGTATTTCGGTCGACGTATGCTGCGCCCACGTAGCCTACGGCTACGCCTGCGGCCTTGAGTTGCCGTGCTACCGTAAGAAGTTGTGGCGCCATGTCGGGTGCCGGAAGACTGTCCTGATCGCAAAGCAGGACATAGTCGAATCCTTCGTCAATAGCTGTCTGAATGCCGACATTCAACGCGGCGCCAATACCGAGATTAGCGCCGAACCGCAGCAGTCGTATGGCGCCGGGCAAGCCAGGAAAATCAACGATCGCATCATGAACCCGATCGTCACCCGCTGGCGTATTGTCCACGATCAACACGTCGGTCACCTGCGCGCAAAGCGCCTGCAGCAGCTTCTGCAGGACCGAAGCGTCCGGACAATAGGTCACGACGACGGCCAGCAGCGATTTGGCGACCTGACTCATCGGTACGCCACGACCTCTCGCCAGCGCACACGCGCATCCTGAATGACGCGCAAGATGCCATGCGCCAGCCGCGACTTAGCCAGCAGCGGCAACAATCTGCCCCGCCACGACCGCGCGTAGGCGGAATCGTTTTCCCGCAACCAGGCCAGTGTGCGAGCAAACGTTTCAGTGGCACCTGCAAAGAATGCGGCCGATAGCATCGGTCGATAAAGGCGCGTGAGCGCATCGATCTGGTCCGCCGCCGCAACGTCGAAACGCCGACATACATTTTCGATCATCGCTACCTGGCCCTCGAAGAATCGCACGCGCGCCGCATAACCGGAATTCGTCATCGACCCGGCTACTTTCCGGTATCGAGTCGTCGACTCGGGAAGGTAGGCGATATCGCTGCGCGCCGCCACATGCAGGCATAGCGGCCAGTCGTTGATGGAATATGCGGTGTTCAGTGCGCCTTCGTCGACACTCATCCGCAGCAAATCGCCGCGAAAACAGGCAGTGCTGATCTGGATGAAATTGCGCTTCAACAATTCGTTGAACACACGACCCTGCGGAACCGCGCGATCGCCATACCAATGCCGGTGAAATTCCCGAAGCTCGTGCCAGCGGCCGTTGCGCCAGAGGATGTGATCGAACTCGGTGTGGATCGCTCCTACATTTTTTATCTCGCGCAGGACTTTCACCTGCCGTTGCAGCTTGCCAGGATCGGTCCAGACGTCGTCGCCATCGCAAGACGCTATGAACTCGCCCCGGCAGGCCCGGATCAGGCGTGCATAATTCGCCAGCAGCCCGACGTTAGAGGTGCCGCTCAGAACACGAATCGCACACGGATGCTCGCCTTGCATCTGCAACGCCAACGCGAGTGTTCCATCCTTTGAACAATCGTCGCCTATCAGCAACTCGACGGCAAATTCGACATGTTGGCTCAGCACTCCGTCGATTGCGGCAGCAAGGTATTGTTCCTGATTGTAAGTTGCCATGACCACGCTCACCAATGGGCGTGGCGTCAGCCGCAATGCATCCGCCGTCTCGTAATACGCTTGCGCGGCACTGCCAGACATCAAGATTCACCCCGCATATGTGGTGGTTCCGTTCGATAAAGCCGCCATTCGTCAATAGCAACCTTAGCGTCGTACTTAAGGGCGAACAGCTGACGCAAGGCGGAGAAGTGCACGATCCGGATTTTCATGCGTCTGAACCAAGGTGAGAGGAATGTCGGATCGTTCACATTAAGCCAATCACACGCTCGCTCGAAGAGCGTTATATCACCAGAGAGAAACGCTAACGTGAATTGGGAGCGGTACAAGGGCTTCAGCGCATCCGCGCACACACTCGTGGGTACCGCGAGACGTTTGCAGATACGCTCGATCATGGGAATATACGCGGCAGTCATACGCACGCTCACCGCGCGTCCTGAATTCATCATCGATCCCCCAACACGACGGTATACGGCTGTCGATTGCGGCAAGTACCCGATCTCGTGCGTCGACGCAACGTAAAGCGCTAGCGGCCAATCACCGACCGGAAAGCTGTCTTCTAGAAAACCAGCGAGAAACCGGCGATCGAGTTCGGTCCGCAGACAAAGTGTACATGTCTGCACGAAACTACCATGCAGGAGCGTTTCGAAAATGTTACCCGCCGGTATGCATTCTCCACGATAGCGATGATTCTGAAAATTCCGCAGCCGCCGCCACTTGCCACCACGGAAGATGATGTGGTCAAAGTCAGTATGCACTGCGCCGACTTGCGGTTTGGCGCGCAACCAGTCGACTTGCTTTTGCAGCTTGTGCGGGTCTGTCCAATAGTCGTCGCCTTCGCAAAAGGCAAGAAACTCCCCGCGGATATGTCGCGATGCACGATGCCGGTTAGCCCGTGGACCAATATTTACCGGTCCGGTAATGATCCGCACGATTTCCGGGCGCTGTTGTTGGTAATGTTTCGCGATTTCGCCAGCACCATCCGGCGACGCATCGTCCGCGACCAATAATTCTATCGGGAAATCAGTGCGCTGCGCCAAGACACTGTCAATGGCATTAGCAAGATAGTGCGCATGCTTATAGGTGAGCATCAACACGCTCACGACCGGCTCTGCCGCAAGCCGGGAGAAGTCGCTGATTTCGATATCGCTGTTCTTGTCAATAATTTGACCCATGCCTATAGCGTACTCGCTTTCTCGACTTCGGCCCTGGGATTGCCGCGCACCAAAAGAGCAACATCGCGCAGTGCGTGTATCCGCAGCAACACCGCAATGGCAAAGAAAAAAGTAGCTCCCATGCCGACCAGCACTGCCAGCCGGAGAGTGGCATGGCCTGGCCATTGCCAGAACCGCTCCAGCATGGAGACGGACACACCCATCAATGCGGCGATTAATACTGACGGCAGGAAATCACGCGCTTGTGCACCCATGCCATAACCGAGCAACTTCGCCGTATAGAACGTATTGACGTACAACGCAAACAGTGCGGCCGCAACCTGGCTCCACGCGATCCCTAACATTCCAAACCATGCACCAGCGAGCGTAAACGCAAGACCGACCACGACCTTCACGACGCTGGTGCCGAAAACGAGGCGTGCGTGGCCTTGCGCCATCAATGCCTGAACGTTGAGCGCTTGCACCGGATACAAGGCACCGGCAATACAGAGGACAACTAGGACGGGCGCGGCTGGCGCCCATGACGATCCGAACAAGAACCGCACAAGCGGGTCTGCGAGCGCAGCGGCACCGAGCATGGCAGGTGCGTTGAGCAGCATCGTACCGCGAATAGAAAGCTGCAACCCGCGCCGAAGCGTTTTGGGATTATGCGCTGCCTGCGCGAACATCGGAAATGCGGCGCGCAACAATACTGCACTCAGGAATCGGGCTGGCATTTGGCGCATGTTCTCGGCATTGCCGTAGTAGCCGAGCTCACTAGCGCCGAACCAGCGGCCGAGAATGAGTGTGTAAAAGCGGTTATACGCAGCGTCGAGCAAGCTTGACGCGAGCTGATAACTACTGAACGCAAACAGCTTGTGCGCCGATTTGCGACTGAAGATCCATGCCGGGCGCCATGCGTCGACAAACCAAAGCATAGCTGTGGTAACAACAGCCATCACCAGCGCCTGCGCCGCCAAAGCCCAAATTCCATACCGATGCAAGGCCAGTATGATCGCAACCGTGCCTGAGGCTAGCACTGCGACCAGGTTTACACGGATGAGAGTATCGAATTCGAGACGCTTGTTGATCAGCGTGGCATGGATCGTACCAAGACTTGCGATGAACACGGTCAATCCCAATACCGGCGTCAGCTCGCGCAATGCTGGCATACCATAAAACTTCGCTATCGCAGGCGATGCTGCAGCCAATATTCCGGAGAGCAATGCGCCGATCACCAGGTTGAACCAGAATACCGTCGACTCATCAGTGTGATCGATGTCCCGGCTCTGAAGTAACGCCGCCGAGAACCCCCCATCCATCAAGACCGTTGCCATACCAACGAACAGGGCCAGCGTGGCCACAGTTCCGAAATCTGCCGGACCGACCAGGCGCGCCAGAACGATAGTGATGACAAATTGCAAGCCCTGCCTAAGCAGGACGTCGGCGCCGCTCCAGAGTGTTGCTTTGAGTGCGCGGCGCTTCAGCATTGCAGAAAACGCATCGCCGAAGGAGTTGGATTGGAATCAATGCAAAGCCGACATAACATACTGGCAGCATTTCCCGTCACTTTATTTGAGGCATTCACGCCGGTACGTCACGTCCGGTCACATTAGAATCAAACTTGATCACGTGCATAAAAAACGGATTCCCACTGAACTGGGCTATGATGCCCGAAAGTCAACTCATAACCCGAATTCAGAGACTTGAGCTTTTGAGGGATTTCCCATAGGTCCGCCGGCTTGTGATAACCAGAGATGGCCAAGCGTGGTTTGTAAGTACGAATTATATTTCTGGCGCCCTCGATCGCATCCATCTCGGCACCCTCGATATCCATCTTGATGAAATCAATCTGCCGTAGATGCTTCGTGTCGGCATAATCGTCGAGCGACGTGCAATCGAAGGAATCTTCGTCCACGCGGTGGCCCGGGTCGATACGCGCACAATCGACGAGCGGTTGCGAAGCCGTGCTGGTACGCGCGCCAACGGCCAACTCATTGAAGCAGAGAGTCGCTGCCAGCGCAGGATTAAGCTGCGCCTGCAGCGCGCAATAGCGATTGTGTAGCGGTATCGGTTCGAAGGCGTGTACCTGCCCAGAGTCACCCACCATGGCGGCGAACAACAACGAAAAATCGCCAATACAAGCGCCACAATCGAAGACAACTTCACCATGCCTTGGTGCGACTGCGACACTGTTGCGCGTTGTTAGGTACTGTCGATAGCTGTTGATACCATCGAGAAGCTGCTCCGTACAGACCAAGCGGATGTTCGCTGGACTCGATCCCGGCATGCGCAGCACGAGATCACAGACATTGAGCGGTAGGCCGAGATAGTCTTTCGGAAGTGCGCGCATGTTGAACCGCTCTTTGCCACGCATTTCAACAAGATCTTCGAAATCGATGCGCGGAAAATAAAAATGCCTGTGCCCGGACATCCGCAGCAGCAAGGACGAATCGAAGAGCAGGCGGCTCAAATCGTCGGCAAGCATCGACCGAGTCATCCAGAGATTTTCCGAATTGTCCCACAGCCAGTCCAGCGTGAGTTGTGGATTCGCTCCCTTGACCGCCCCCCTCAGCCACCGACGTAGTCGCAGGCGAATGAAGTGCTTGTTGTAAGCCACGGCCTTTTCGTACCACGGCCAATTCCGTTCACCATCTGTCCGCCGCCTTTCGCATGAGCGTAGGAAGAATTCCACTTCCCACGACATACTGTCTGTCCAATTCGTTCTGCTCGATTTAGTTGCATTCATCACTTTATGCTCGTGCTTATGACTGGGCTTACGTCGCATAACCGTATCGCCTAAGGTCCGAATCGGCCCATTTGCAAAATTCAGCGATCTCAGATTCGCTCAATAAAACCCGATAACGCCCAATAGTAGACGTGCTAACAGGCTCCAGTGTTCTCATCTTCCAATCCAAGGTGAGCTTTGGCTCTAGCTCATTGCTCTGATTGGCTTGGTGAAAACTGAGCATCTCTGGCGTGTATCGGGTACCAAGCCATTCACACAACCGCTCCAATTCAACACTTGGATTCGAAACCAAATCTTCATATCGCAACTCGAAAAAGACACAATCATTGAGCAACGAAAGTTGTGCTCGTATCTCACGCAGATCCTCCGACCATTGTCGCGCAATGTCGCCAATTTGCATGGGCAACGTAGGTCGATATGGACTTTTGCTGCCCAAAGCCATCACATCGCGGTACGAGCACGCTACATCTCTGCCATCACGCACGATATGTACGAAGCGGGCCTCTACAAAAATTTTGCTCAACCTAGTGATGTGCTTGAGGTAATAGTTATTTTTGTCGCCCCATCGGGCTTGCGGTTTTAGATTCTTCTCCGCAAAGCGTTCATAGACTGCGGAGCAGGCATCTGCGTACCATCGTGGGCGACGTGCCATAAGTGCTTGCTCAATTTCTTCGCGGCCTAGCCCCCAAGTTTCGAACTTCTTTGATCCAAAAACTGCGACTGCGAAATCCCTGATATTGGTTTCATTCGCGCCTTTCCATCCAAAGAAATGTGGATATAGCCATGCAATAAAACCGCATTCCGGTGGAACCACCAAATCCGGATTGGAGGTCAGCATAAGGCGCAGAAGTGTTGTGCCTGAACGCGGACTACCAATGATGAAGAACGGGCTGCGGCGCGATGCCATCGCTTAAGATTTCGCACCAGGGCACAGCGCGCGAATGACCCCATGTATCATCAACGGAACCTCATTGGGCATTTGTAGCCCCGAGGGAAGAACGATCACCCGTTCCGCGATCTTGTCGGTAACTGGCAACATCAACTCCGCATGCGGAAACAAATCGCGATACGGCTTCATCTTGTGGCATCCTGGCCAGAAATACTTGCGTGCCAGGATGTTCTCGGCATGCAGTGCCGCAACGATGGCGTCGCGTGAAACCGGAAAGGTCTTGTCGACTTCGATCACAACGTAGTGATAGCTATTGCGCTCGGTAGAGTCGTAGTCGAGCAGGCGGATACCGAGAATACCCGCCAGCGCCTGTTTGTAGGCAGCGTGATTGCGGCGATTGATCGCGACGATATCGTCGAATCCGTCGAGGTTCGCCAATCCCATCGCCGCGCAGACCTCGATCATCTTGCCGTTGGTGCCGGGGTGGATGACATTGTCGTAGCCCTTGAATCCGAAATTGCGCATGAGGCGCATCGTTTCGGCCAGTTCGTCGTTATCGGTGGTGACGGCACCGCCCTCCATGGTGTTGAAGGCCTTGGTTGCATGGAAGCTGAAGACTTCACACTGACCGAAGCGGCCGATGCTTTGGTCTCGATAGGTGCTGCCGAATGCGTGCGCGGCGTCAAACATCAGCTTGAGACCATGCTCATCGGCGATGGCTTGCAGTTCATCGACCTGTGCGGCGCGACCCCATAGGTGCACGCCAATGATGCCGGTGGTGCGCGGCGTGACCATGCGCCGCACGGCATCCGGGTCGAGGTTGTGCGTGACCGGATCGATGTCGGCGAACACGGGCGTGATGCCTTGCCAGTACAGCGCGTGCGCGGTGGCAACGAATGTCCACGACGGCACGATGACTTCGCCTTCCAGCCCTAGCGCGCGGATCGCGATTTCCAGCGCGATGGTACCGTTGCACATCGCCACGCAGTGTTTCACGCTGAGGTGTTGCGCGATGCGACGTTCAAACTCTTGCACCATTGGCCCATTGTTGGTGAGCCGCTCGTTGTCGAGGATGCGATCGACGTGGCGGAGGAAAACCTCGCGGTTGCCGATGTTCGGCCGGCCCACGTGCACCGGCTCGGCGAATGCCGGCGGCGCACCATTGATGGCCAGGTCGGCGCGGGATCGGATAGCCTTCACCGACCTTAGCCCACGCGCTTGTAGATCAATGCCGTGATCTGCTCGGAAATCAGCCCGATCAAGAACACGATCACTGACGCCGAGAACAACAGCACACTCATATTGGTGAGTCGATGCGCGGTGATAAAGGTATACAAATAGTTGCCCAAACCCAGCAGGAAGTACAGCGTGCTCGCGGGCACGAACAGCTTGAGCGGCGAGTACAGCGTGGCGATCTTGAAAATGATGAGCAAGAAGCGCAGGCCGTCGCGCAGAGGTTTGATATGGCTCTTGCCGACGCGCTGCGCAGCCCTGATCGGCACGTAATCCACGGCGTAGGCGCTGCGGAAAAATGCCATCGTGATTGTGGTGGGAGAGGAGAACCCGTTCGGCAGCAGGTGCAGGAATTCACGAAACTTGTCCGCGCGCACGGCGCGGAAGCCGCTGGTCAAATCCGCAACCTTATGCCCAGTCATGCGCGAGGCCAGCCAGTTGTACAACGAATTGGCGATGCCGCGCCCGACGCCGGCCTGGCCGGACCAATCTCGGGCGCCGACGGCCATGTCGAAACCCTCGTCGAGTTTAGCCACCAGACGGGCGACATCGGCCGGATCGTGCTGGCCATCGGCATCCATGAACACCAGGATTTCGCCCCGGGCCGCGCGCGCACCGCGCTTGATCGCCGCACCGTTGCCCATTGAGTAAGGCTGGCGCAACACGGTCACGGCATGGCCGGTGCAAACCTGCGGCGTCGTATCGGTGGAACCGTCATCCACCACCAAGATTTCCGCATTCGGCTGTGCTGCGCGCAAGCGCGGCAGCAGGCTTTCCAGCGCCGCCGCCTCGTTTTTTGCCGGTAATACGATGCTGATCACGCTTGACCGCCGGATTTCAGGGATAGACTGAATCACTCTCGTGCCACATTCGGCCAAGAGTAGCGGCTGGCCCGGCCGGATGCCAGCGCGGGACGGGGATTCATTCCGGACCGTTTTTGCGGTACATTCCGCCGTAGTTTCGAGTATTTACGAAGAATTCTTATGGCGACGCAGATGAATCCTGCCGCAGTCGCCGGGCTAACCGGCGTCGCTCGGCGCCTGGTAGTTGAAGGTACCGTGGGTGACGAGGACGCGCGCCGTGCGGTCGATGCCTCGCTCAAGCAGAAGATTCCGCTAGGCACCTATCTCATCGAACACGCGCTGGCCAACGGCCAGCAGGTGGCGATGGCGGCTTCGCAGGAATTTGGTGTACCGCTGTTCGACATCGACGCACTGGACATCAACCAGCACGTGGTGCGCCTGGTTAGCGAAAAGCTGATCACCCAGCACAAGGCCATACCGCTGTTCAAACGCGGCAACCGTCTGTACGTGGGCGTGACTGATCCGACGAATCTGCACGCGCTGGACGAGATCAAGTTTCAGACCAATCACACGGTGGAACCGATTCTGGTCAGCGAGGAACAACTCGGCCGCGTGATCGAACGCGCCTTGACCGAATCGAACGCCACGATCTCCAATCTGGGAGATGATGCCGAAGGCCTGGAGGCGTTGGATCTCGAAGGCGGACTGGAGGGCGAGGAATCCGCCAGCGGCGTGGACGCCACCGGCGACGACGACGCACCGATCGTCAAGTTCGTCAACAAAATGCTGGTCGATGCGATCAAGCGCGGCGCATCCGACATCCACTTCGAACCCTACGAGAGCAAGTACCGCGTGCGCCTGCGCTTGGATGGCATGCTGCGCACCGTGGCCGCGCCGCCGGTGAAGTTGACGCCGCGAATTTCTTCGCGCCTGAAAGTGATGTCGGGTCTGGACATCGCTGAGCGCCGAGTTCCACAGGACGGACGCATCAAGCTCAATCTATCCAAGAGCAAGTCCATCGACTTTCGCGTCAGTACCTGTCCGACCCTGTTCGGCGAGAAGGTGGTACTGCGCATCCTTGACGGCTCGGCGGCCAAGCTCGGCATCGAAAAGCTCGGCTATGAGGACGATCAGAGAGACCTGTTCCTCAGTGCCATCGAAAAACCCTACGGTATGGTGGTGGTGACAGGCCCGACGGGTTCGGGCAAGACCGTGTCGCTATACACGGCGCTGAACATCCTCAACACTGAAGGTCGCAACATTTCTACGGTCGAGGACCCGGTCGAAATCCGTGTGGACGGCATCAACCAAGTGCAGCAGAACGTCAAACGCGGCATGACCTTCGCAGCGGCGCTGCGCTCATTCCTGCGCCAGGATCCGGACGTGATCATGGTCGGCGAAATCCGCGATCTGGAAACCGCCGAGATCGCAGTCAAGGCGGCGCAGACCGGCCACATGGTGCTGTCCACGCTGCACACCAACGACGCGCCGCAGACCATTGCGCGCCTGATGAATATGGGCATCGCGCCGTACAATATCACCTCGTCAGTGACCTTGATCATCGCTCAGCGTCTGGCGCGGCGCTTGCACGATTGCAAGAAGCCGATGGCGCCGATGCCGGCCACTGCGCTGCTCGCCGAAGGCTTTACCCAGGCCGAGATAGACGCCAAGCTACAATTGTTCGATGCGGTTGGCTGCGCCGGCTGCAACGAAGGCTACAAGGGCCGCACCGGCATCTATCAGGTAATGCCGATGAGCGAAGGCATCCAGAAAATCATCCTCGCCGGCGGCAACGCCTTGCAGATCGCCGAGGTCGCGCGCGCTGCTGGCGTCCGCGATCTGCGCCAGTCTGCCCTGCACAAGGCGAAGAACGGCATCACCAGTCTGGCCGAAATCAACCGCGTGACCAAGGACTAATCATGGCTATCGCTACCGCTAACACCCGCGCCACCGCCATTGCCGACCGCGGCAAGGCGCGTTCCCAGATCAGCGAATTGACGACTTACGTCTGGGCCGGTATCGACAAGCGCGGCGTCAAGATGAAAGGCGAGTATGCAGCGAAGAACGCAAGCATGGTCAAGGCTGAATTGCGCCGCCAGGGTATCAACCCGCTGGCGGTCAAACCCAAAGGCAAGCCCTTGTTCGGATCGGCTGGCAAAGCGGTCAAGCCGCGCGACATTGCGGTATTCAGCCGCCAGATCGCAGTGATGATGGCGGCGGGCGTACCGATGGTGCAGGGCATCGAGATCATGGCCAACGGCAGTTCCAATCCGCGCATGAAAAAC
Organism: Pseudomonadota bacterium; assembly: GCA_021781425.1. Classification (GTDB taxonomy): domain Bacteria; phylum Pseudomonadota; class Gammaproteobacteria; order Xanthomonadales; family Rhodanobacteraceae; genus Rudaea. Next base: position 36,364 of record JAJXWU010000071.1, on the reverse strand, counting down.
ATGTTAATGGACGTCAAAGCCAATATCGAAGGCGGCTCCTCGCTGCACGAAGCGATGGGCAAGTATCCGGTGCAGTTCGACGAACTGTACCGAAATCTGGTCAAGGCCGGCGAGTCGGCCGGCGTACTCGATACCGTGCTCGACACGGTCGCCACCTACAAGGAAAACATCGAGGCGATCAAGGGCAAGATCAAGAAAGCCATGTTCTATCCCGCCATCGTGTTCACCGTAGCCATTCTGGTATCTTCGATTCTGCTGATCTTCGTGGTGCCACAGTTCGAGGCAGTGTTCAAGAATTTCGGTGCACAATTGCCGGCGTTCACCCAGATGATCGTCAACGCCTCGCGTTTTCTGACTTCATACTGGTGGTTCGTCTTGCTGTGGATCGCCGGCATCGTTGCCGCGCTGATCTTCACCTACAGGCGTTCGCCGCGATTTGCACATTTTCTTGCGCGCGCGGTGCTAAAGCTGCCCGTGGTCGGAAAGATCCTGCAACAGTCGGCGATCGCGCGATTCTCCCGCACGCTGGGCGTCACCTTTGCGGCCGGCGTACCGCTGGTCGAGGCTCTGGATTCGGTCTCCGGAGCGACCGGCAGTCCCGTCTATAATGACGCGGTCAAACGCGTCCGCGAAGATGTCGCCGTTGGACATCAGCTGCAGTTGGCGATGCGCCAGACCAACATCTTTCCCAATATGGTCGTGCAGATGGTGGCGATCGGCGAGGAATCCGGTGCCTTGGACAAGATGCTGTTCAAGGTGGCCGAGTTCTACGAACAGGAAGTCAACAACGCGGTCGACGCGCTGTCCAGCCTGCTCGAACCGTTCATCATGATCATAATCGGCACTATCGTGGGCGGCCTCGTGATCGGCATGTACCTGCCGATCTTCAAGCTCGCGGCGGTGGTTGGCTGACCGCCACTGCATCTGGGTCCGACATGGATTATCTTCTTGCCCATCCCGGCGCGGCGGTTGTCTGCGTCGGAATTCTAGGCATAGTCGTCGGCAGCTTTCTCAACGTCGTCATCCTGCGGCTGCCGGCACGGCTGATGCACGCCTGGCGCACGCAAAGCCGCGAAATGCTGGAGTTGGCATCGTCCACCGACGATGCCGCGCCGCCAGGAATCGTGCGCGAACCCTCGCACTGCCCGCATTGCAAGCATCCGCTCCGCGCCATCGAGAACATTCCGCTATTGAGTTGGCTCGCCCTGCGTGGGCACTGCCGGCATTGCCATGCGCCAATCTCGATCCAGTATCCGCTGGTGGAATTGCTTACCGGAATCTGCTCGGCCGCCGTGGTGTGGAAGTTCGGCATCGGCTGGCAGGCCGGCGCGGGCCTGGCGTTGACCTGGACGCTGATCGCGCTGGCCGGTATCGATGTGCGCACGCAACTGCTGCCCGACCAGATGACGCTGCCGCTGCTCTGGATCGGGCTGCTGCTGGCACTGGTTCCACTCTTTGTCGACAGTCATGCCAGCATCGTAGGCGCTGTTGTGGGCTATCTGAGCCTGTGGAGCGTGTACTGGCTGTTCAAGCTCGCCACCGGCAAAGAAGGCATGGGCTACGGCGATTTCAAGCTGCTCGCCGCACTCGGCGCATGGATGGGGCCGTTCGCACTGCTGCCGATTGTGCTGCTGTCGTCGTTGATTGGCGCCATCGTCGGTGGCACCTTCCTCGCGCTGCGTGGCCACGACCGTGCCACACCGATTCCGTTTGGGCCTTTCCTCGCCGCTGCCGGCTGGGTGTGGTTCATCGGCGGCGAGGACTTGAGCTTGCTCTACCGACACTGGTTCGGCCTGGCCTGACCGGGGTCTGCGAATGACCTATATCATTGCCCTCACCGGCGGCATCGCCACGGGCAAGAGCGCTACCGCACTGCGCTTTGCGCAACGCGGCGTGTCTGTATTCGATGCCGACGTGACAGCGCACGAGCTCGTCGCACCGGGCCAACCGGCATTGGCGCAGATCGCTGCTGCCTTCGGTGCCGGCATGCTGACGCCGACCGGGGAACTCGATCGCGCGCGTCTGCGCGGCAGCGTGTTTGCCGATGCATCCGCGCGCCGGCGGCTGGAAGCCATACTGCACCCGCGCATCCGCAGTGTCCTGATCGCGCAGGCCCGGGCCTGCCGCGATCCCTACTGCGTGCTCGCGATTCCGCTGTTCGCCGAATGCCGCGCGGACTACACCTGGGTCGACCGCGTGCTGTGTACGGACGCACCGCGTGCAGTGCAGCTCGGCCGTGTGCTGCACCGCGCCGAGATCGACCAGGCGACCGCGCAAGGGATGCTGGATTCCCAGGTGTCCCGCGAGGAGCGATTGGCGCTGGCCGACGATGCGATCGACAACACCGGGCCGCTGCCGGCGCTCGATGCTGCCGTCGCACGGCTGCATCGGCGTTATCTGGAATTGGCCGCAAAGAAACAAACCTGAGTTCGCGTTCAGGCCGCCGGCCAGAACGCGGAAATTCCCGCTACGCCCTGCGCGCCGGCGCGTTTGGCCATCGCCAGATCAGCGGCACCGACACCGCCCAACGCATAGACCGGCAGCGGCGCGCTCGCAACGAGTTCGGCGAACCGATTCCAGCCCAATGCCGTGGATTGCGGATGACTTGGCGTCGGCAGAACCGGTCCGAGCACGGCGAAATCCACGCCGATGGCGGCGGCGTGCGCGAGTTCGCGCGCATCGTGGCAGGACGCCGCTAACCAACGACCCAACGGCAACTCACGCGACGAAAGACTCATCAACGTCGATGCTGGCAGATGCGCGCCGGCACCCAATTCTGCGGCCAGCGACACGTCACCGTTGATCAGGATATGCGCGCCGGTGCTGCCGGCGAGTTTGCAAACCGATCGCGCCAAGGCGCGCAAGCGTGCGGGCCCGACCGTCTTGCAACGCAACTGGATGCAGGTCTCGCCCGCATCGAGCAGCGCGCCGAATGCGCGCAGGAATGGGCCTTCGTCGGCGCCCGGTTCGGGCGTGATCGGATAATGACGCGGCAGGCGCAGTGCGGTGACCACGGGTCTGTCCGCCGGCGGCAGCGGCAGCGCCGACAATTCCGCAACGCTCACCCAGCGCAGGGACTGACCTTCGCGGCCGTGTACCTCGCCGCGCCAGGTGCAAACAGCGTAGGTATCCAGCACGACGGATTTTTCGGGGTAATGCCACGGTACCGCAAGCAACGGTTCGATGGCGCCGGTTTCGATGCCGATCTCCTCGGCCAGTTCGCGGCGCAACGCGGCTTCGGGCGATTCGCCCGGTTCGCATTTGCCGCCGGGAAATTCCCACAATCCGGCCAGATGCTTGCCGGACGGGCGCTGCGCCAACAGAACGCGTCCTTGCTCGTCGCGGAGGATGCCCGCGACGACATGAATCACGCGAGTTTGCCGTGGCACTGCTTGTACTTTTTCCCCGATCCGCACGGACACGGATCGTTGCGGCCGACCTTGGGCTGATCGCGCTGCACGGGCGTGTGCGCCTGCGGCATCGCTTCGGCGACGGCGGCGGCTTGCGGCATCGCCGCGGCCACACCCGCGCTTTCGGCATGCTGGAATTCCAGCGCGCGGCGTTCGGCTTCCTGGCGCTGGCGTTCTTCCATCGCCTCGACCTCGGCCTGGCTCTGGATGCGGATGCGCGCGAGGCGTTGCACCACCTCGGACTTGACTTCCTCGAGCATGCGCTGGAACAGGATGAACGACTCGCGCTTGAACTCCTGCTTGGGCTGAACCTGGGCGTAGCCGCGCAGATAGATGCCCTGGCGCAGATAATCCATCGCCGCCAGATGTTCCTTCCAGTACTGATCGAGCACTTGCAGCAGGAAGAATTTCTCGGCCGCGCGCATGATCTCCGAACCGTACAGCGCTTCCTTCTCGCGGAAGTAACGGTCGACTTCCTCGATCACGTGCTCGCGTACGCCGTCGGCGGAAAGATCTTTCTGCTGCTCGACCCAATGCGGCAAATCGAATTTGAAGCCGAACTCGGATTGCAGTGTGCGCTCGAGGCCGGCGATATCCCATTGTTCGTCCACGCTGTCGGGCGGTACGAGACGCTGGCACAGCCCGCTGAATACGTCGTAGCGGATGCCGACGATGTTCTGCGAGACGTCGTCCGAATCGAGCAGCTCGTTGCGCTGTTCGTAGATGACCTTGCGCTGGTCGTTGGCAGTGTCGTCGAACTCGAGCAGGTGCTTGCGGATGTCGAAGTTGTGCGACTCGACCTTGCGCTGCGATTTTTCGATGACGCGCGTGATCATGCGGTCCTCGAGCGCCTCGTGTTCCTTCATGCCGAATAGCTGCATCCAGCGCGTGACCCAGTCCGGCGCGAAGATGCGCATCAGCGAATCTTCCAGCGACAGGTAGAAGCGGCTGGAACCCGGATCGCCCTGGCGCCCGGAGCGGCCGCGCAACTGGTTGTCGATGCGCCGCGACTCGTGGCGTTCAGTGCCGACGATGTGCAGGCCGCCGGCGGCGAGAACCACGTCGTGGCGCACTTGCCAATCGGCCTTGATCCTTTCGCGTTCGGCCTCCCCCGCTTCCGCCGGCAGCGCCGCGAGTTCGGCGTCGAGCGAACCGCCGAGCACGATGTCGGTGCCGCGGCCGGCCATGTTGGTGGCGATGGTCACCGCGCCGGGACGCCCAGCCTGGGCGACGATGTGCGCCTCGCGCTCGTGCTGCTTGGCGTTGAGCACCTCGTGCGGGATCGGCGGCTTCTGCTTTTTGAGCAGGTTCGAGAGCAGTTCGGAGGTTTCGATCGATGTGGTGCCGACCAACACCGGCTGGCCGCGCTGGTGGCAGTCCTTGATGTCCTCGATCACCGCCTCGTACTTGTAATTCTGCTTGAGAAAGACGATGTCCTGGTTGTCCTTGCGGATCATCGGCCGGTGGGTGGGGATGACGACCACTTCCAGGTTGTAGATCTGCTGGAACTCGTAGGCTTCGGTGTCCGCCGTGCCGGTCATGCCGGCCAGCTTCTTGTACATGCGGAACAGGTTCTGGAACGTGATCGACGCCAGCGTCTGGTTCTCGCGCTGGATCGGCACGCCTTCCTTCGCCTCGACCGCCTGGTGCAGACCATCGGACCAGCGCCGCCCGGGTAGGGTGCGGCCGGTGAACTCGTCGACGATGATGACCTCGCCGTCGCGCACAATGTATTCCTGGTCGCGGTGGTACAGGGTATTGGCGCGCAACGCCGCGTTCAGATGGTGCACGACCGCCAGATGCATGGGATCGTAAAGACTCTCACCATCGCCGATGATGCCTTCCGCACGCAGGATCTGCTCTGCGTGTTCCATGCCGTCTTCGGACAGGTGCACCTGCTTCTGCTTCTCGTCGACGTAGTAGTCGCCGGGAACGGGCGGCTTGTCCGGCTCGCTTTCCTTGGCCTGACGCGTCAGGAGCGGCACGATACGATTGATCTTGATGTAGAGCTGCGGCGAATCGTCGGACGGACCGGAGATGATCAGCGGAGTGCGCGCTTCGTCGATCAGGATCGAATCGACCTCGTCGACGATGGCGTAGTGCAGGCTGCGCTGATGGCGCTGTTCACGCGTCAGCGCCATGTTGTCGCGCAGGTAGTCGAAACCGATTTCGTTGTTGGTGCCGTAGGTAATGTCGGCGGCATAGGCGGCGGCCTTGTCGCCGTGTTCCATGCCCGGCCAGACCACGCCGACCGTCATGCCGAGAAAACCGTACACCTTGCCCATCCAGGCCGAGTCGCGCTTGGCGAGGTAATCATTCACCGTGACCACGTGCACGCCCTTGCCTGCCAGCGCGTTGAGGTACACCGGCAAGGTGGCGACGAGGGTCTTGCCCTCGCCCGTGCGCATCTCGGCGATCTTGCCCTGATGCAGCACCATGCCGCCAATCATCTGCACATCATAGTGGCGCAGGCCGAGCACGCGGCGCGACGCCTCGCGCACCACGGCGAAGGCCTCAGGCAGCAGGGAATCGAGCTTGGCGCCATCAGCCAGGCGCTTGCGGAATGCGCCGGTCTTGGCGCGCAGTTCATCGTCGGAAAGGGACTTGAGTCCCGCCTCCAGTACGTTGATCTTCGCCACGGTCTTGTACATCTGGCGCAGCAGGCGTTCGTTGCGGCTGCCGAAAACGCCGGTCAGGATGCGATTGAACATGAGTCAACGGGACTTTGAAGGAATAAGGAACGCGACGACAGCAGGCAAGGCCGCGGCGAAGGCCGCCGCATGATACGGCAGCCCGCGCAGATTACAAGAAAATTGAGCCGTCCGAAGCCCGATTCAAGGCCGCGGCGGACGAACTCAGGCTTTCTTCACCGCTGCATTCACGTACGCGATCGGGTTGACCGGGCGGCCATGCAGCCAGACCTCGAAATGGCAATGGGGGCCGGTCGCCCGCCCGGTTTCGCCAACGCGGGCGATGACCTGCCCGGCACGCACGCGCTCCCCCACCCGCACGACATTCTTGCTGTTGTGCGCGTAGCGGGTCATATAACCGTTGCCGTGGTCGATTTCGACGACGTTGCCGTAGCCATTGCGCTGGCCGACGAAGGTGACCACGCCATCGGCGACCGCATGAATGGCGCTACCGGACGGAGCGTCGAAATCGATACCCAAATGATGTTCGACACCGCCGCTGATCGGATCGGTGCGCGTACCGAATCCGGATCCGATGTAGCCGTTGGCCACCGGATAGCCCTTGGGCAACAGTTCGTTGTCAACGCGCCGGTCAAGCAGCAGTTGCTCAAGCACGTTCAGGCGCGTTTCCTCATCCTGGAACTGGCCGCGCAGGCTGGCGATGTTCGCGGCCAAATCAGCATTCAGTGGCTGCGGCTTGGCATTGGGATCTTCCGGCCCGCCCAGACCCGGAGTGGAGTTGAAATCGAATTCGTCGGCGTCGAGTTTGCCGACCTGGGCCAGGCGCTGGCCTAGCGCGTCCAGACGCAGCGCGCGCGCCTGCAGCGAACCCAATTGGATCGCCAACGCGTTCAGATTGCGCTGAGACGACGATTCGAGCTGACTCACGCTTTGTCGCTGCGCATCGATCTGTGCTTGCAGGGCGTAGATCTCATGCAGAGCGCGGGTTTGCGGATTGGCGATGAGCAATGCCGCCGCGAAACCGGCGCCGCCGAAGCATAAGATGCACAATAACGCCAATCCGGCGAGCTTGGCGCGCATGCGCCAGCATTTGAGATCCAGTGCCCTGGGCGTGGCGTGCGGCTTCGCGACGATTATGATGTTCATGCCGATCGGTTCTTTCATCCGGGTTCCACCATGCAAAGCGCGTCCAGAAAACGTCCTCCCGCCAAGACTATCGGCGAGGTTCCCGCCGTCGCCGCGCTGGCCGCGCATGCGAAGGCGTTGGACGCAATGGACCGCACGTTGCGCCAGTGCCTGCCCGATCCGCTGCGCCGCCAATGTTGCCTGGCGGACCTGCGGGCCGGACGGCTCGTCTTTCTGGCGTCGTCCCCGGTCTGGGCGGCGAAGCTGCGGTTTCACCAAACCACGCTGCTCGCCGAGGCCCGCAAGGTCGCGGGCGTCCCGATCGGGAAATTCGCCGTGAAAGTGGCACCCCTGCCCCCCGTTCCCCCGGAGCAGATCAGGCGTAGACCGCTTTCGCATGCCGCTGCGGACCATCTCAAGGCAGCGGCGCATTCCGTCGCCGACCCGGAACTCCGGGCCGCGTACCTCCGTCTGGCATCCCTTGCCGAATAGTTCTTCCCGAGCATCCAATGAGTCCGATCTAGCCAGGCTATTGGTTGAAAAGTGCGGTCACAGATGACCGCTTTCCGATCTTCGCGATCATGGCTGATCGCATTTACATGATCCGCGATGGCGACGTTAAGTCACATGGCCTGCGCCGGGTGGGCGTAGGAAATCGGCGCCTTGGCCGGATCATCGAAGACAACCTCTTCCCAAGCCTTCTTTTCAGCGATCAGCGCACGCAGCAGCTTGTTGTTCAACTCGTGGCCGGACTTGTGACCATAGAACGCGCCGATCAGGCTGTGACCTAGCAGGTACAGGTCGCCGATGGCGTCGAGGATCTTGTGCTTTACGAATTCGTCCTCGTAGCGCAGGCCATCCTCGTTGAGCACACGGTAGTCGTCCAGGACGATGGCGTTGTCCATCGAGCCGCCGAGGGCGAGGTTCTTCTCACGCAGCATTTCAATGTCACGCATGAAGCCGAAGGTGCGCGCGCGCGAAACCTCCTTGACGAAGGACGTGGTGGAGAAATCGATTTCCGCACTGGACGTGCGGCGGGTGAAGATCGGGTGGTCGAAATCGATGGAAAAACCGACCTTGAACCCGTCGAACGGCTCGAAACGCGCCCATTTGTCGCCATCGCGAACAATGATCGGTTTTTTGATGCGCACGAAACGCTTGGGCGCAGACTGTTCCTCTATGCCCGCCGATTGCAGCAGGAACACGAATGGGCCGGCGCTACCGTCCATGATCGGTACTTCCGGCGCAGACAGATCCACATAGGCATTGTCGATGCCCAGGCCCGCTATGGCCGACAGCAGATGTTCGATCGTGGCGATGCGCACATCGCCCTTGACCAGGGTTGTTGAAAGGCGGGTATCGCCGACGTTCTCGCAGCAGGAGCGGATTTCGACCGGCCGATCCAGGTCGACGCGGCGGAACACGATGCCCGTGTCGACCGCGGCGGGCCGCAGGGTCATGTACACCTTTTCACCTGTGTGAAGGCCGACACCCGTCGCGCGAATCACGTTTTTGAGTGTGCGCTGTCTGATCATCTTTTTATTTGTCCCCTGGGCAGGAGCGGCAAAACGCGCGGAATCGTAACACAGGCAAATCGGCGGGAAAAGTAAATCGGTGCAAAATTCCCACAATGTGTTGCACAAATGCAACATGCGTTCCAAACGTCGGTGGCTGGCGATCGCAGTATCCCGTCACGCAAAGAAAACGGCGGCGACCGAAGATCGCCGCCGTTGGCGGAGGATGGCACGACTACGCCGCCGTGCCGGGTACATGAGGCCGCAGTGGGAATTCGTGCCCGTCAGTCGGCCTGCTTGCGGAGGAAGGCGGGAATATCCAGCCAGTCGCCCTGGGTCTCGGCCCTGGCCTTCGGCGACTCGGATACGGCGCGGGTGGCCGGGGTCGTCGCCGGCGGTTTGAGGTAGTCCACCGGCAGATCGTCCGTTCCGGTGCGCGCGATGATGCGCGGGCGCTCCACGACCGCGGGCTGCTCGCGGCGCACGACTTGGCGAGCCGCGTTGCGATTCAGCCCAGTCGCGACCACGGTCACACGCACCTCATCCTGCAGTTCCGAATCGAGCGCCGTGCCGATCACCACCGTCGCGTCCTCGGAGGCGAACTGGTGCACCACGTCGCCAATCTCGTTGAACTCGCGCATGGTCAGAGTGGCGCCAGCGGTGACGTTGACGAGAATCCCGCACGCGCCAGACAGGTTCACGTCCTCGAGCAGCGGATTGTTCACCGCCGCCTCGGCCGCCGCTACCGCGCGGTCGTCGCCGCGTGCCGAACCTGTGCCCATCATCGCCATGCCCATCTCGGACATGACCGTGCGCACATCGGCAAAGTCGACGTTAATCAGCCCCGGACGGGTAATCAGATCGGCAATGCCCTGCACTGCGCCGAGCAGCACGTCGTTGGCGGCCTTGAACGCACTGAGCAGGGTGACGTCGCGGCCGAGCACGGTCAGCAATTTCTCGTTCGGCACCGTGATCAACGAATCCACGTGCTGGGACAAGTCCTCGATGCCCTTCAGTGCCACCTGCATGCGGCGACGGCCTTCGAAGGGGAACGGTTTGGTGATGATGGCCACGGTGAGAATTCCCATTTCCTTGGCGAGCTGCGCGACCACGGGCGCCGCGCCGGTGCCGGTGCCGCCACCCATGCCGGCAGTGATGAAGACCATGTCGGCACCGTGCAGAGTCTCGACGATGCGCTCGCGATCCTCGAGCGCGGCTTGACGCCCGACTTCCGGATTGGCACCGGCACCCAGGCCCTTGGTGACATTGCTGCCGAGCTGCAGCGTGAATTTGGCGCCGCTCATCTTGAGCGCCTGCGCGTCCGTGTTGGCGCAGACGAAGTCCACGCCATCGACGTGCGAGCCGACCATGTGCGCGACCGCGTTGCCGCCGCCGCCGCCGACGCCCAAGACCTTGATCACCGCATTCGGTGCGAGTTTTTCGACGAGTTCGAACATGATTCCCAACCTCCGCTAGCCAGGGTTAAACGCATTGAAGTAGTTGTGATTCGCCGCTGGCATCTCCTGACGCCGCCAGCCGCACGGAACAGGCGTATGCCCCGCACGTTGCCCGTTGCCGGGCGGGTCCATTTCGGACCCTGTCGCGCTTCCCTGCGCGACGAAATAAACCCACGCGAGACAGCATGGCTCGCCCGCCGATCCACCGGATCGGCGAAGGCGAGTTCGGGCGTGTACCGAACTCGCCGTGCCGGATTGGCGACAGGATGTCCCATATCTGGCCATGAACTAAAACTCTCCTTTGATCCACTGCATCACCCGTTCGATCACGCCGCCCGCACCACTGCCGGGCACGGCGATCGGCGTGCGCACGTTGTCCTGTCGGCTGCCGTACAGCAGCAGGCCCACGCCGGTGGCGTGAATCGGATTGCCGACCACATCGGTCAGCCCGGTGACATGCTGCGGCAGACCCACGCGCACTGGCAGGTGGAACACTTCCTCGGCCAGTTCGACGACACCTTCCATCTTGGCCGAGCCGCCAGAGAGCACGACGCCGGCGGCGACCATGCTTTCGAATCCGGAGCGGCGCAGTTCCGCCTGCACCATGCCGAACAGTTCCTCGTAGCGCGGCTGCACCCACTCGGCGAGCGTCTGCCTTGCCAGACGCCGCGGCGGTCGGTCGCCGACGCTGGGCACCTGGATGGTTTCCTCTGCGTGCGCGAGCTGGGCCAGTGCGCAGGCGTACTTGACCTTGATGTCTTCGGCGTGCGCGGTCGGCGTGCGAAAGCCGTGGGCAATGTCATTGGTGACCTGGTCGCCGCCGATCGGCAGACTCGCCGTGTGCCGGATCGCACCCTGGATGTAGATCGCAATGTCGGTGGTGCCGGCGCCGACGTCGACCATGCACACGCCCAGTTCGCGCTCGTCGGGCACCAGAATCGCCTTGCTCGAGGCGATCGCCGCCGGGATCAGGTCGTCCACCTGCAGACCGCAGCGGTTCACGCATTTGGTAATGTTCTGCGCCGTGCTCACCGCGCCGGTGACGATGTGCACGTTCGCTTCCAGACGCACGCCGCTCATGCCGATCGGGTGGCGGATGTCCTCCTGACCGTCGACGATGTATTCCTGCGGCTCCTTGTAAAGCACGCGCTGGTCGGCGGGGATGGCCACGGCGCAAGCCGCGTCGAGTACGTGCTCGACATCGGCCGCCGTCACTTCACGATCGCGGATCGGCGCGGTGCCGTGCGAATTGCGGCCGCTGATATGGCTGCCGGAGATGCCCGCATAGACCGAGCGAATCTCGCAACCGGCCATGAGTTCGGCTTCCTCGACGGCCCGCTGGATCGATTGCACGGTCGATTCGATGTCCACGACCACGCCGCGCTTGAGCCCGTGTGAGGCATGCGAGCCGATGCCGATCACCTCGACGGTTTCGCCCGGCGCGTATTCGCCGACGATCGCCACCACCTTGGAGGTGCCGATGTCCAGGCCCACGATCAGGGACTTGTCGCTTTTGGCTTTGGTCATGTATGAGCCTCGGGCTTGGCGGCCGGCGGCGCGCCCGTCTTGGAGGAATCGGCAGCTGGCGCCGCCGGTGCGGGGCTGGCCGCCCACAACACCGCGAAGCCATTGCTGTAGCGCAGATCGGCATGCTGGAAACCACCCGGATGCGCAGCGGTCAATTGCGGCAGCACAGCGAGGAAACGCGACAGGCGCGCATCGGTCAGCTTGTGGCCGAGCAGCATCTGCGCGCCGTTGGCGAGCGTGAGCGTCCAGCTGCCGCGCGGACTCAAGCTCACGCCGGACAGGATCAGTCCGCTTCCGGAAAACCGGCGCACCAAGCTCGAATAAAAATCCACCACCAGCGCCTGTGCGTCGTCGGGACCATCGAGTTGCGGCAAGCCCTGCAGCGCATCGCCGCCGGGCACCGCGAACAGCGCGCCATCGCGATCGATCAGGCGCCCCGCACCCCAGCGCGCGAACGGCTGGCGCTCGCGCACCCGCAGGATCAGCGTGTCCGGCCAGCGCTTGCGCGCTTCCACGCTGGCAACCCAGGGCAAACGCGCGACCGCGACGCGCACGTCGTCGAGATCCAGCGCAAAGAAGCCTTTGCCCAATTGCGTGGTCGCCGCGGCGCGGATCTGTTCGGCGCTGACGTGGTTGTATTCGGCCTCGACCTGCAGATAGCGCACCGGCCAGCGATTCGCCGCGAACCAACCTTCGAGCACGCCGATCACCGGCAGCGCGACCAGGGTCAGCGCGATCAGCCACGACACGGTCTTGAGCAGGATTCTATTGCTCATGGCGCGGCTCCTTCGCCGAAGCTCGTCTCCAGAATGCGCCAGCACAGTTCCTCGAAATCGATGTCTACCGCGCGCGCGGCCTTGGGCACCAGCGAATGGCTGGTCATGCCAGGCGTGGTGTTCACTTCGAGCAGGAAGAAGCGGCCCGCACGATCGCGCATGAAATCCACGCGCCCCCAGCCGGCGCAGCCGGCGGCGTCAAACGCGGCCAGGGCAAGAACTCGGATTTCACGCTCGCCGGCGTCGTCCAACCCCGGGCATATGTATTGCGTGTCCTCGGCGACGTACTTGGCGTGATAGTCGTAGAACTCGCCCTTGGGCACGATGTGAATCGAGGGCAGCGCCGCGCCTTGCAACACGCCAACGGTGTATTCGCTACCGTCGATCAATTGTTCAATCAGCAGTTCGCCGTCGTAGCGCGTGGCCTGCTCCACCGCCGCGGCGATATCCGCGTGTTTGCGCACGCGCGTAATGCCGACGCTGGAGCCTTCGTGCGAAGGTTTCACCACGACCGGCAGTCCAACCTTTGCCACCGCGGCGACGACATCCTCGCCCGCACCCAGGCGCGTATAGCGCGGCGTCGGCAGACCGAGCGATTGCCACACTTGCTTGGTGCGGATCTTGTCCATCGATAGCGCCGAACCGAGCACGCCCGAGCCAGTGACCGGCACGCCAAGCGAGGCCAGCGCGCCCTGCAACACCCCGTCCTCGCCGCCGCGGCCGTGCAGGATGTTGAACACGCGCGCGAAATGCCCGGCGCGCAACGCATCGAGCAGGGCCGGGATGCCGTCGATCGCATGCGCGTCAACGCCGCGCGCCTTCAGGGCCGCCAATACGTTGCGGCCGGAATCGAGCGACACCTCGCGCTCGGCGGAGTTGCCGCCCATGACCACCGCGACGCGTCCGAATTGCCTGGCATCCGCTATGCGCATCAGTTTGCCTGCTCCGTTTGCAGCGTCCCCGCCACCGCGATTTCGTTCGCCGCCGCGCCGATATCGCCTGCACCCATGATCAGCAGCAGGTCGCCATCGCGCAGCAGCGCCGGCAGCGCGTTCTTGAGTTCGCGCGAATGTTCGACAAACACGGGGTCGGCCTTGCCGCGCGCGCGCACGGCGCGCGCCAGCGCGCGCCCATCCGCGCCCGCGATCGGCGTCTCGCCGGCCGGATACACGTCGGTCAGCACGAGCACATCCGCATCGGCGAGGACCGCGGCGAAGTCGTCGAGCAGGTCGCGCGTGCGCGTGTAGCGGTGCGGCTGGAACGCGACCACGAGACGGCATTGCGGCCAGCCGCCGCGCGCGGCGGCGAACACCGCCGCCAGTTCGCGCGGATGGTGACCGTAATCGTCGACCAGCAGCGCCTTGCCACCGTCGACGGCGATCTCGCCGCGATTCTGAAAGCGCCGACCGACTCCCTGGAAGTTTTCCAGCGCCTGCGCGATCGTCGGCGCATCGACGCCCAGTTGCCAGCCGACCGCCGCCGCCGCGAGCGCATTCCTGACGTTGTGCAGGCCGGGCAGATTCAACTCCACCGGCAGCGCGGGCGCGCCCGGCAGATGCAGATCGAAGCGCATGCGCGCACGCTGTTGGCGCACGTTGCTCGCGCGCACGTCCGCGGCCGCATCGATCGCGTAGGTGAGCGTGCGCCGCACGGTGTCGTTGGCGAGCTCTGCCACGTTCGCATCGTCCACGCACAGCACGGCGACGCCGTAGAACGGCAGCCGATGGAGGAAATCGGCGAACGCCTTCTTCACGCGCTCGAAATCGCCGCCGTAGTTTTCCAGGTGATCGGCATCGATGTTGGTGACGATGGCGACGACGGGATTGAGCAGCAGGAATGAGCCGTCCGACTCGTCCGCCTCGGCGACCAGAAATTCGCCGCTGCCAAGGCGCGCATTCGCGCCGGCGGCGATGAGCTGACCGCCGATGACGAAGGTGGGGTCCAGGCCCGCTTCGGCGAGCACGCTCGCAACCAGGCTCGTGGTCGTGGTCTTGCCGTGGGTGCCGGCGACCGCGATGCCGCGGCGGAAGCGCATCAATTCGCCGAGCATCTCCGCGCGCGGCACCACCGGCACGCGCCGTGCGTGCGCGGCGGCGAGTTCCGGATTGTCCGCTGCGATCGCGCCGGAGACGACCAGCACGTCGGCATCGGTCACGTTCGCGGCGGCATGGTTATTGTGGATTTGTATACCCATGCCGGCCAGGCGCCGCGTCGCCGCGGATTCGTTGCGGTCCGAGCCCGAAACCGCGTAGCCCAGGTTGTGCAGCACTTCGGCGATGCCGCTCATGCCGGCGCCGCCGATGCCGACGAAATGCACGCGCCGGAAATCGGATCCGATCCAATCGAGCTTGGCGTCGACCTGCGTGATTGGGCGGCGTGGAGTCACGTTGCCACCTCCAGGCACGCTTCGGCGATGCGCGCGGCTGCATGCGGCTTGGCCAGCGTGCGTGCAGACTTGGCCATCGCGAGCAGACGGTTGCGCTCGCCGATCGCCTCGAACACCTTGCCGAGCCTGCCGGCGAAATCCGCGCCTTCGGCGACGAGCCTCGCGCCGCCCGCGGCGACCATCGCTTCGGCGTTCCTGGTCTGATGATCGTCCACCGCGTGCGGGAACGGCACCAGGATAGCCGGTGCGCCCGCGGCGGCGAGTTCGGCGAGCGTGAGCGCGCCGGAGCGGCAGATGACCAGGTCAGCCCAGGCGTAGGCGGCGGCCATGTCCTTCTCGAACGCGACCACATCCGCTTCGATGCCGGCAGCAAGATAGGCGTTGCGCGCCATGTCGAAATGCGCCTCGCCGCACTGGTGGCGCACTTCGACCGGCCGTTTCGCGCCGCGTTCGCGCAGCACTTCCGGAAGCGCCGTGTTGAGGCTCTGCGCGCCCTGGCTGCCGCCGAGCACGAGCAATTTGAGGGCGCCGTTCCGGCCCGCAAAGCGTTGTTCGGGCGGCGCGATCGCGGCGATGGACTCGCGTACCGGATTGCCGACCCACTCGGCGCCCGGAAACACACCATCGAACCCGGTGAGCACGCGCGCAGCTTTCTTCGCCAGCAGGCGGTTGGTCCTGCCGGGGATGCGGTTCTGCTCGTGCACGACCAGCGGAACCCTCATCAGCCGCGCGGCGATGCCGCCCGGTGCGGCCGCATAGCCGCCGAGCGCCAGCGCGCTGCGTGGCGCGTGCCTCTTCAATATCCTGCGCGCCGCCAGCACCGCGCCGCTAAGTCGCATCGGCAAGGCCAGCAGCGCGCCGAGGCCCTTGCCGCGCACACCGGTGATGTCGATTTTTTCCAGCGCGATACCGTGTTGTGGCACGAGCCGTGTTTCCAGTCCGGTCTTGCCACCGAGCCAGATCACCGGCACGCGGCGACGCTCCAGCTCATGTGCCACGGCGATGCCGGGGAAAATGTGGCCGCCGGTGCCACCGGCCATGATCAGCACGGGTGCGTCCGTCTTCATGCGCGCGCCCCCCGCAGCAGAGCCTCGGGGTTGACGATCTGTGCCGCAGCCGGCAGCGGCCGCGAGACTTCGAAACTCACCCGCAGCAACACGCCGATCGCCGCACAGGTCATGAGCACACTCGATCCGCCGGAACTGATCAGAGGCAAGGTCAGGCCTTTGGTCGGCAAAACGCCGAGGTTCACGCCGATCGACACCAGCGCCTGCAAGCCGAGCATCAGACCGATACCGAAGGCGCAATAACCGGCGTAACGCTGGCCGCGCTCGACCGCGCGCAGGCCGAGCGACAGGGCGCGGCCGACCAGGACCGCGAACAGCACGATCACGAACAGGATGCCGGCGAAGCCGAGTTCCTCGGCGATCACCGCGAGGATGAAGTCGGTATGCGCCTCGGGCAGGTAAAAGAGTTTTTGCACGCTCGCACCCAGGCCCACGCCGAACCATTCGCCGCGGCCCACGGCAATCAGCGCCTGGGTGAGCTGGAAGCCGTCGTTGAACGGATCAGCCCAGGGGTTGAGGAACGAGGTCAGGCGCTTGACGCGGTAGTCGCTGGTCAGCGCCGCCCAGGCGATCGCGGGCATCACCGGAATGGCCAGGTAGAGCAGGTTGCGCATGCGCGCGCCGCCCAGCCAGAGCATGCCCACGCAGACCGCGATGATCAGCGCCGCGCTGCCGAAGTCCGGTTGCATCAGAAGCAATCCGACCAGCACCACGGCCACGCCGACGGGCTTGATCACGCCGAAGAAGCGCGCGCGCACGGCGTTGTGCTGGCGCACGAGGTAGCTTGCCAGATAAAACACGAACAGCAGCTTGACCGCCTCGACCGACTGGAACCCGACGATGCCCAGCCGGATCCAGCGCCGCGCGCCGTTGATGCGCATGCCGACCCCGGGCGCGAACACCAGCAGCAGCAGGATCACCGCGAACAGCAGCAGGCTGAAGGCATTGCGCTCGAACCATTCCAGTTCGATCTGCATCGTCAGCGCGCACAGGCCGACGCCGAGCGCGAGAAAAACCAGATGCCGGAACAGATAGTGGAACGGCCCGACGTGCTGGCCGTCGGCGATGGCGATCGAACTCGACGCCACCATGACCACGCCCAGACTCGCCAGCGCGATCGCAACGACGATCAGAACCGGATCATAGCGGCCCTTGCTCTCGTCGCGGCGTGTAGCCTGTTGGTCGAATCCGAACATGTGTTATCGAACCTTCAATGTCGCCAAACCGATCAGCACCAGCACCACCGAGATGATCCAGAAGCGCACGATCACGCGCGGCTCGGGCCAGCCCTTCAATTCAAAGTGATGATGGATCGGCGCCATGCGGAAAATGCGTTTGCCGGTGAGCTTGAAGCTCGCCACCTGCAGGATCACGGACGCGGTTTCCATCACGAACACGCCGCCCATGATCAGCAGCACGATTTCCTGACGCACGATCATGGCGACGGTACCGAGCGCGGCGCCGACCGCGAGCGCGCCGACATCGCCCATGAATACCTGCGCGGGATACGCGTTGAACCACAGGAACCCCAGACCCGCGCCGGCCAGCGCACCGCAGAAGATGCACAACTCGCCCGCGCCCGGCACGGCAGGGATCTGCAGGTATTGCGAAAACACACTGTGCCCGGCGGCGTAGGCGAACACGCCGAGCGCGGCGGCGACCAGCACGGTGGGCATGATCGCCAGGCCGTCCAGACCGTCGGTCAGATTCACCGCATTCGAGAACCCGACAATGATGAAATAGCCGATCGCGACGAAACCCAGCCCAAGCGGAATCGCCACCTGCTTGAACAGCGGCACATACAGCGCCAGCGCGGCGGGCGAATCCTGGCGCAAGACGAAATACAGGCCGAGCGCGGCGGCCAGGCCGCACACCGATTGCCAGAAATATTTCCAGCGCGCCGGCAGGCCGCGGCTGTCGCGCAGCACGAGCTTGCGGTAATCGTCGTAGAAACCGATCGTGCCGAACGCGAGCAGGCTGCCGAGCGCGATCCACAAATAACGATTGCGCAGATCGCCCCAGAGCAAGGTTGCCACCGCCACCGCGAGCAGGATCAGGGCGCCGCCCATTGTCGGCGTGCCGGCCTTGGCCAGATGCGACTGCGGGCCGTCGCTGCGGATCACCTGTCCGGCCTTGACGGCGGCGAGTTTGCGGATCAGATCCGGACCGAGCAGCAGGGCGACCACCAGCGCAGTCAGCGCGCTCATGATCGTGCGGAACGAGACGTACTGGAACAGATGGAACGCGCTCAAGTGCCCACGCAGCAGGTCGGCCAGTTCAAGCAGCATGACGCGCACCTCTCCGATCGTTGCCATTGCCGAGCAGCGCCCGCACCACGCGTTCCATCGCCGAACCGCGCGAACCTTTCACCAGTACGACGGTGTCGGGATGAACGGTGGCAGCGAGCGCCGCACCCAGTTCTTCCTGGCTGGCGAAATGCCTCGCGTTGGCGCCGAAGGCCGCGCTCGCGTGTGCCGACCGCTCGCCCACGGTATACAAATGTGCAATGCCGCTTTGCTTGGCCAGTGCGCCGATCTGCGCATGCAGCTTGTCCGCATCGGCGCCGAGTTCGCGCATGTCGCCGAGCACCAGCCAGGTTTCGCCCGGTTCCGCGGCGAGCGTCGCGATGGCGGCCGCGGCGGATCCCGGGTTGGCGTTGTAGCTGTCGTCGATCAGGCTCCAGCCGCCGGGCATGGCGTGACGGATCAGGCGGCCCGCGACCGGCGCCGCCGTCTCCAGCCCTTGTTTGATTGCCGCCAGCGGCGCCTCGAATGCCAACGCCAGCGCAGCGGCGGCGAGCGCGTTCATCACGTTGTGCCGACCCGGCAGAGGCAGGTTCACGTCGATGCGTCCGCTCGGCGTGATCAGCGCGAATTCGGAATGCGCGCCGCTGGCGCGGATTTCGGCGCGCACATCGGCAGCGCGTTCGATGCCGAAGCGCAGCACACGCCGCGTTGCGGCCATGCCGGCGAAATAATCGGCGAAAGAATCGTCCGCGTTGATCACCGCGATGCCGTGCGCCGGCAACGCCGCGTAGATCGCTGCCTTGGTTTGCGCGATGCCATCGAGCGAACCCATGCGCTCCAGGTGGGCCGGCGCGACATTGTTGACCACAGCGATTTCCGGCCGCGCGACGGCGGCAAGATAGGCGATGTCGCCGGGTTTGCCCGCGCCCATTTCCAGCACCGCGTACCGCGCATCTTCGGGCATCGCCAGGATCGACAACGGCAGGCCGATCTCGTTGTTGAGGTTGCCCGCATTGACGTGGGTCTTGCCGCATTGGGCCAGGATCGACGCGAGCAAGGTCTTGACCGTGGTCTTGCCGTTGGAACCGGTGATGGCGGCCACGCGCGCACGGCGCTGCGCGCGGATCGCGCTGGCCAGATCGCCGAGCGCGAGCAACGTATCGGCGACGACGACCTGCGGCAGATCCACGTCGGCCGGGCGCGCCAGCAGCGCCGCCGCCGCACCGCCGGCCTTGGCCTGCGCCAGATAATCGTGCGCGTCGAAGTTCTTGCCCTTGAGTGCGACGAATATCGCGCCTGCCACCGGCTTGCGCGTGTCGGTGAAGACGTCGTTCACAACCGTGTCCGCGCCATGTAACGCGCCCTTCGTCCATACCGCGACATCGGCGAGACGCAAGTTCATGCGTGCGCCTCCAGCATGCGGCGCGCGACGTCCGCATCATCGAAAGGCCGTTTGACGCCGCCGACTTCCTGATAGGGTTCATGGCCCTTGCCGGCGATCAGCACGATGTCGCCGGAGTGCGCCTCGCGCAGGGCCGAGGTGATGGCGGCGGCGCGATCACGCAACACGCGCGCGCGTTGCCGATCGCCAAGCCCGGCCAGAATCTGGGCGACGATGGCATCGCCATCTTCGCCGCGCGGATTGTCGTCGGTGACGACGATTTCATCGGCCAGGCGCTCGGCGATCGCGCCCATCTGCGGACGCTTGCCCGCGTCGCGCTCGCCGCCACAGCCGAATACGCAGATCAGCCGGCCGGCGCAGTGCGCGCGCAGGCTGGTCAATGCCTGCTGCAGCGCGTCCGGTGTATGCGCGTAATCGACCACGACCAGCGGTAGCGCTCCGCCACCGAGCCGGTTCATGCGCCCCGCGACGGGTTGCAGGTGCGGCAATGTTTTCTGGATTTGCGCTAGGGAATAGCCGAGTGCACCCAGACAGCCAGCGACCGCGAGCAAGTTGTATACGTTGAAGCGGCCGAGCAGCGGACTATGGATTTCGCCATCGCCCCAGGGCGTGGCCAGATCGAAACTCAAGCCACCGCCGTGCGTGCGCACGTTGCGCGCGCGGATTTCCACATCGACGTCGATGGCATAACGCAAGCGCTGCACCGTTTCCGGCAATCGCGCGGCCACGTCACGCCCGAACGCATCGTCGGCATTGATCACGGCGCTGCGCAGCCCAGGCCACGCGAACAGCTTCGCCTTGGCCGCGCCATACGCGTCCATCGTGCCGTGGTAATCCAGATGATCGCGGGTCAGGTTGGTGAACACCGCGACCTCGAAATCGACCGCGTTGACGCGGCTCTGATCGAGCGCGTGCGAAGAGACTTCCATTGCGACGTGGCTCGCGCCATTGTCGCGAAAATGCGCCAACATGGCGTGCACGTTCACCACATCCGGCGTGGTGCGTTCGCCCGGTTCGAGTGCGCCGTGCAAACCCGCGCCGAGCGTGCCGATGGTCGCCGCGCGCGCGCCGAGCGTTTCCAGCGCCGCGGCGAGCAGTTGCACGATCGAGGTCTTGCCATTCGTTCCGGTGACGCCGATCACATGCAATGCCGCGGATGGCCGCTCGAAAAAGCGCGCGGCGATTTCGCCGACGCGATCGCGCAGGTTGTCGATCCAGATCGCAGGCACTTGCAGCGACGGAGAAACGGCGGACGCAGGGCCTTCGGCGATCACTGCCGAAGCGCCCTGCGCCAGCGCCGCCGGGGCAAACGTGATGCCGTGCACGCGCTTGCCCTCGAGCGCGATAAAGGCATCGCCAGCGCGCACGCGGCGCGAGTCCAACGTCAATCCAGACACACGGATGTCGCCGGTCTGAGCGAATCCTTGGAGCAGATCGCGCAGGGATTTGGACGCGACGCTCATGGCACCGCCTCCTCGTAGCTGGTGTCGCCCGGCGCGTAATCCGGCGCCTTGCTGCCCGGCTGGATCGGCGCGCCGGTATCCGGACCACCCGCGTACCAGTGCTGCACGTTGTCTGGCGGCACGTCGAGCAGACGCAACGCGCCGGTCATCACCTGGCTGAACACCGGCGCCGAAACCGTGCCGCCGAAGTAGCCGCCCTGCGGATCGTGGATCACGACGACCGCGACGAGGCGCGGATTGCTCGCCGGCACGATGCCCGCGAACAGCGAGATGTACTTGCTTTCATAACCGCCGGCCACGGCCTGACGCGAGGTGCCGGTCTTGCCGGCGACGAGGTAGTTCGGCACCGCCGCGCGCAGCGCGGTGCCACCAGGAGCGACCACGGTCTCGAGCATCTTCACGATGGTGTGCGCGAGTTGCGGATCGATCACCGCCACTGCCGGATTGCGCACACCCTTGACGAAGGTGGGCTGGCGCAGACGCCCGCCGTCGGCGAGGGCGGCATAGGCCTGGGCCAACTGCAGCGTGGTCACGTTCAGGCCATAGCCGTAGGCGATGGTGGCCTTCTCGAGCACGCCCCAGGTGCGCGCGGCCGGCAGCAGCCCCGGCGATTCGCCAGGGAACCCGCTGCCCGTGGATTCGCCGAAGCCGAAACGATGATCCATGTCGTACATGTCTTCGTTCGGCAGGGTCAGTGCGATCTTGGCTGCGCCGACGTTGCTCGAGTGCGTGAGCACGCCGGTCACGGTGAGCAGACCGTGGTTGGCGACGTCGCGGATCAGGTGCCCGGCCAGCAGGAACGTGCCGGGGTTGGTGTCGATCGGCGTATCCGGCGTCCATTTGCCGCTCTGCAGGGCCGTGGCGATGGTGAACGGCTTCATCGTCGAGCCCGGCTCGACCACGTCGGTCACTGCGCGGTTGCGGCGGTAGGCGGGATCGGCGGCCGGCGCGTTCGGGTTGTACGAGGGCTGGTTCACCATCGCCAGGATTTCGCCACTGGTCGCATCCAGCACCACCATCGAACCCGACTTGGCGTGGTGATCGATGATCGCGGCCTTCAGATCGCGATAGGCCAGATATTGGATGCGGCGGTCGATGGACAAGGTCAGGTCGCGCCCGGGTCTGGGCTCGCGCACCAGTTCCACGTCTTCGACGGTGTGGCCTTTGTTGTCGCGAATCACGCGCTTGGCGCCGGGCTTGCCGGCGAGCCAGTCGTCGAAGGACAGTTCGAGTCCTTCCTGGCCGCGGTCGTCGACATTGGTCACACCGAGCACGTGCGCAGTGACTTCGCCGCCGGGATAAAAACGCTTGTATTCGCGCTGGCTGGAGACGCCGGCGATGCCGAGCGTCAGGATCGCCTGCGCGTCGTCGGGATTGAGCTGGCGCTTCAAATACAAGAATTCCCGATCCTGATGCTGCTCGAGTTTCTGCTTGAGCGCGGCCGCGTCGACGCCGAGTGCCTTGGCCAGTTCCGGAATACGTTCGGGCTGCTCGAGCACCGTGCCCGGGTCCGCCCATACCGATTCCACCGGTGTCGACACCGCCAACGGTTCACCGTTACGGTCGAAGATGGTGCCGCGCGATACCGGGATCGGCACCTCGCGCAGAAAGCGCGCGTCGCCCTGCTGCTGATAGAAATCCTTGCGCACCACTTGCAGGTCTACCGCGCGCACGATCAGTGCCGTGGACGCGAGCGCCAGGATCATGAACACGACGTACAAGCGGCCGCGGGTGTTCACCGGGGGCGTGCGCGGCTTGATGCGCGCGCCATCGCTGCGCGTGCGCGGCGGCGCCGGATGCGAGGTCAGCAGCATGACGGCCTCAGCGCGCTCATGGCTTGATCACTACCGTATCGGCGGCGCCGGGATTTACCATGCCGAGCTGACCGCGCGCGATCTGCTCGATGCGGTTGGGTTCGGCCCAGGTCGCCTGTTCGAGTTCGAGACGGCCGAATTCGGTGTTGAGATCGTCCTGCTCGTGGGTCAGGCGCGTGAGTTCGCCGAACAGCAGGCGATTTTCCTGGCGCGCGTAGACCACGCCGATGGCGCTGGCCAGCACCGCCGCCAGGAGCATGAGGACAATGATCGTACCGATGACCTTCATGCGAGTTTCTCGGCCACGCGCAACACCGCGCTGCGCGCGCGCGGATTGCGCGCGAGCTCGGCTTCGCCAGGCATCTGCGCATGACCGATCAGGCGCAGCGACAGCGCCGCGGATTGAACGGGCGGCAAGCCACGGCGCGTGGCTGGCGCTTGCGATTGGTCGCGCAGAAATTGCTTGACCACGCGATCCTCGAGGGAATGGAAGCTGATCGCGCACAGGCGTCCGCCCATGCGCAGGCGCGCCACCGCCGCACGCAGGCCTTTTCCGAGCGCGTCGATCTCGCCGTTCACCGCAATGCGCAACGCCTGGAAACTGCGCGTGGCCGGATGCTTGCCCGACGGCGGCCGCCCGACGATGCCGGCGATCAGATCCGCCAGCTCGCCGGTGCGCGCGATGGCTGCGCTGCGCCGCTGCGCGACGATCGCGCGTGCAATCCGACGGCTCATGCGTTCCTCGCCATAGTTCCACAACACGTCCGCAATCTCCCTCTCGTGCGCACTCGCCAGAAATTCCGCCGCACTCATCCCGTGCGTCGGATCCATGCGCATGTCCAACGGCGCATCGGCACGGAAGCTGAAACCGCGCGCGGCGGCGTCCAGTTGCGGCGACGACACGCCCAGATCCAGCAACACGCCATCGAGTCCGGCCAGCGTCGCATCCCAATCGGCCAATTCGGCGAAATTGCCGTGGCGAATCGCTACGCGTGCATCCGCACCGAACTCGCTCCGCGCCGCCGCGACCGCCGCCGGATCGCGATCCATCAACAGCAGGCGCCCGTGCGCACCCAGCCGCTCCAGCACCGCCCGCGCATGGCCGCCGCGCCCGAACGTGGCGTCCAGATAAACGCCGTCGGCGCGCACACGCAGTCCTTGCAGCGTCTCGTCCAGCATCACCGGGGCGTGCGCGTTATCGGTCATGGGCATCGTCCAGACGGCGCGGCACGCGGCGGTCACAACTTCAGATCCAGCATCTCGTCCGACAACTCGTGCTCGCCGATGCTCTGGCGAATCTTGTTCAGATGCGCCTGCTCGCTCCACAACTCGAATTTCGTGTTCATGCCGAGCAGCACCGCCTTCTTCTCGATACCCGCCGCATTGCGCTGGCTCGCCGGCACCAGCACGCGCGCATTGCCGTCCAGTTCCACCGTCGCCGCCGCGCCGACCAGCTTGAGCTGCAGATCGCGGTGCACACGCTTGGCGCTGGACAGCGCGTTGATCTGGTCGCGCACCTTCTCCCACTCGCCGTGCGGGAACAGCCACAGGCAACCCGGCTCGAACGGGTTATAGGTGAACACCAGACGATTTGCGCAGGACTTCGCCACCGCCTCGCGATAGGCGGTCGGCAGGGCCAGGCGGCCCTTGTCGTCGAGCGTGATAGCGGTTTCGCCCTGGAACATTTCCCACCAAAACCCACGAAATCCCACACAGGACGAACAGTAGTCCGGGCAAGCAGGTCTGTCAAGGAAAAAATTGCTTGTGGATCAAAGGGAAAGCGCGGGTTTCGCAGAATTTCGAGTGACTTCTCAGCAATTAAAAAAAGCCGATTGAATTCATTCGATTTTTCGAAGCAGGCCCCGGCAACACCCGGTGGCGATTCGTGCTGCGACGCAGCAAAACCTGACCGAGAGAATGCGCCGCGCACGCATAGTATATTTATACAGAAATAAATAAATGGAAAAGTGGAGTCGGCCGGTAAGCCGGGTTCTGTCGTGGACAGCCATTCCTCTGGACGCCGCGTCGCCGCGGCGTTCTAGCAACCAACCCGGGAGCGACGCGGGCCGCGCCATTGCTCCCCTATTCGGTCTTGCTCCAGGTGGGGTTTGCCGTGCCGGTCCGTTGCCGGACTCGCGGTGCGCTCTTACCGCACCATTTCACCCTTGCCTGATCCCTTGCGGGCCATCGGCGGTGTCTTTCTGTTGCACTTTCCGTCGGCTCGCGCCGCCCAGGCGTTACCTGGCACCCTGCCCTGTGGAGCCCGGACTTTCCTCGGCATCCTCGCGGATGACGCGGCTGTCTGGCCGACTCCACCTGCTATTCTAGCGCGGCGTACAGGGCTTTGCGCGGCGCACCGCTGATCTCCGCCGCTATCTTTGCCGCGCGGCTTGGCGGCAGCTCACGGCGCAGGATCTCGAATACGCGCCGACCCTCGGCGAGTTTTGCGGCATCGGATTCCGCATCGGCACCGGCAACCAGCAGCACGAATTCGCCGCGCCGTTGATCGGCGTCGGCGCTGACGCGCGCGGATAAATCCGCGAGCGTGCCGTCGAGAATCGTCTCGTAAATCTTGGTCAGCTCGCGCGCAAGCACGGCGCGGCGATCAGCGCCGAAGACACGGGCGCAATCGTGCAGGCACTCCTCGATGCGATGGCTGGATTCGTAGAAAATCAGCGTGCGCGTCTCGTTCGAGAATGTTTGCAGATGCGCGCGCCGCGCCGCCGATTTGGCCGGCAGGAATCCCTCGAACACGAAGCGGTCGCTCGCCAATCCCGCTGCCGACAGCGCCGCAATCGCCGCGCAGGGACCGGGCACCGGACTTACCACGACGCCTGCCGCGCGCGCCGCGCGAACGAGACGGAACCCCGGATCGCTGACCAGCGGTGTGCCGGCATCGCATACCAGCGCGATCTGCGCGCCCTCGCGCAGGCGCCGCACGAGCTCGTCGGTCTTTTCGCGCTCGTTGTGTTCGTGCAGCGCCAGCGTACGCGTGGCGATGCCGAACTGGGCAAGCAGGGTCGCACTGTGGCGCGTATCCTCGGCGGCAATCAGATCCGCATCGCGCAATACCTGTTGCGCGCGCGGCGACAGATCGGTCAGATTGCCGATCGGCGTGGCCACGATCCAGAGTTTTCCCTTTGCCGGCGCATTCATTGTGATCTTCCTCGCCGGGCGAAGCTTATTCCAACTGCCGCCGATTGCGTGATCCAGTATCATGCGGGCAATGACGCCAGGAATGCGGCCATGATCGTGCGACGCGGGTTGCCTGTCTTGTTCTGCTGCACAGCGGCCCTCATCGCCGGCTGCGCGCAGGTCGGCGCGCCGCGGCAGGAGGCGCCCGATGCCGTCGCCGCCGACCAGGCCTACAGTCAGGGAAATTTCGACGCGGCCGCACGCGATTTCCTGGCACTGGCCGACGCCCACCCGCGCGACGGCGCCTTCTATCGCCTGCGTGCCGCGGAAGCGTATCTGCAGAACGGCGAAATCGACGCTGTCGCGCGTATGCTGCCGAATATCCGCCGCCGCGGCCTGCAGGGCGACGAGCCCATCCGCTACGACCTGCTCGCGGCAGAAGTCGCGCTGTCCCGGCACGACGCAGCCGGCGCACTGACGAGGCTGCATTTTTCCGATGCCGGCCTGGCCGCGCCCTTGCGCATGCGGGCGCTCGAGCTGCGCGCCCGCGCGCAAGCTGCGCAGGGCGACGCGCTGGACAGCGCGCGTACCCGCGCCGATCTCGACCGCCTGCTCGGCGGCAACGACCGCGCGCAGAACGAGGCGCAGATCGTCGCCACTCTCAAATCGATGAACCCGGAGGCATTGCGCAACGAAGCCGCCGCCCTGCAGCCGGGCGATCCGCTGCGGCCCTGGATCGATCAGGCGCTGCATGCCAATGGCGGCGCTTTGCCGGTCGTCGTTCTGCATCCGAACCAGCCGGTCGGCACGCTGATCCCGCAAGGCGCGCAGCCGCCGCAGCGCGAGGGTTATGTGCCGGCACGGCACATCGCGCTATTGCTGCCGGAAAGCGGGCCGCTCATGGCCGTGGCGCAACCGGTGCGCGACGGATTCTTCGCCGCCTATTTCGCCGACGCCACCCCGCAGCGCGCGCCGATCACTGTTTACGATACCGGCAGCACGCCCGCGGACGCGGTCGCCGCTTACCGCAAGGCTGTTGTCGACGGCGCCGACCGCGTCGTTGGCCCGCTCGCCCGCGATGCCGTATCGGCAGTATTCGCACAAGGCAATCTGCCCGTGCCAGTGCTCGCACTCAACCAACCCGACGGCGCGCAGACGCCGCCGCCGGGCAGCGCCGCATTCGGATTGAGCCCGGACACCGAAGCCGCGCAAGCGGCGGAACGCATGCTCCAACAAGGCATCACGCATGCGGTCGTCATCACCGCCACGGAGGACTGGGCCGAACGCGCCGCGCTGGCGTTTCGCGCACAGTTCGAGAGCCGCAACGGTCAGATCCTCGGCGAGGCGCGCGTCGAGGACGGCGAAGTGAATTATTCGACCATGATCCGGCAGACGCTGGCGAGCGTGCCGACCTCGGCCTCTGCGCCCGCCCTGCCCGGCGCAGCGCCGGCCGCGACGACTACGCCCGCCGCGCCGATGGACACCGGCATCTTCATCAGCATGCGCCCGCAACAGGCACGCCTGCTGCTGCCGCAGCTCAAGCTCGCCGGCTACGCGAACGTGCCGGTGTTCGCGACATCGCACATCTATGCCGGCAACTACAACCCGGGCCTGGACCGCGATCTGGACGGCGTGCAATTCTGCGACGCACCCTGGCTGTTCGATGCGACGCTCGGACTGCCCAGGCACGACGACATCGTACGCGCGCTCGACAGCGCGCGCGGCGCCGGCGGCCGTCTGTTCGCAATGGGCATGGATGCGTACCGGCTGCTGCCGTACATGGACTGGCTGGCGCAGCATCCGGACAGCTACCTGCCGGGCGCGACCGGTCAACTCGCCGAAGACCGGCTCGGCCGCGTGCAACGCCTGCTCACCTGGGCGCAGTTCGACAACGGCGCAGCGCACCCCGTCGCCGGCGGCCTGCAGACCAGCGCTGCGCCGCAGTGACCGCACGCGGCACCGGCGCCACTTGGGAAAGTATGGCCGAGGCGCATTTGCAAAAATCCGGACTGTGCACGCTGGTGCGCAATTTCGTCTGCCGCCTCGGCGAGATCGATCTGGTCATGGCCGACCGCGATTGCACCGTGTTCGTGGAAGTGCGCTTCCGCCACGCTGCCGCGCACGGCGATGGCGCGGCTTCGGTCGGCGCGGGCAAGCGCGCGAAACTTCTGCGCGCCGCGCAGGTCTGGCTTCTGGCGCATCCGCACCGCGCCTCCCAACCGTGCCGGTTCGACGTGGTCGGTTGCAGCGGCACGCCGCAACAACCGCAGTTCGACTGGATCCGCAACGCGTTTGAGACCTGCTGAAAAATGAAAATGTATAGAACAGTCTTTTTGCTTGCGCTCGCACCGCTGCTGCATGGCTGCATCGCCGTAGTCGCTGGTGGCGCGATCGCCGGCGCACACGCGGCGCACGACCGCCGCGCGCTCGGCACCGTGCTCAGCGACCGCAACATCCAGCTGAGCGCGATCGATGCGATCAACAAGCACCGCGAACTCACCCGCGATGACAACAACGTCAAGGTCGTGGTGTACAACGGCGTCATGCTGCTGTGCGGCCAGGTGCGCAGCGAAGAACTCAGACAACTTGCGCAATCCTCGGCCGCGGGCTTCGAGGGCGTGGTGCGCCAGGTCAACCAGATCGAGGTGACGGACGAACCGGAAGGCTTCTGGCGCCGGCGCGCGGACGAAACGACGACCGCGCGCGTCAAGACCGGCCTGCTCGATATCACCAGCCTGCCCGGTTTCGATCCGACCCGGATCAATGTCACCACTTCCCATCAAGTCGTTTACCTGATGGGGCTGGTCAAGCACGACGAGGCCGCTGCCGCGACCGATGTGGCCCGCAACACACGCGGCGTCGAAAAGGTGGTCAAGCTGTTCGAATACCTGGATTGACGTACCGCCCGGAACCTGTGATGCGCTTCACATTTTCCCATGGGCTGGAGTAGACTCGCCGAGGCTTTTCCGAACGGGGGTGTGTCGTGGAATCAAAACTGTTGCGTCCCTTGTCCCAGGCCGTCGCACTGGCGCTGGCCGCCGGCGGGGCGCATGCCGCCAGCATCACTGTTACGGATGGCGGCGATGCCGGCACGGCCACGACCTGCACGTTGCGTCAGGCCATTCAATCGGCCAATACCGATTCGGCTTCCGGCAGCGCCTGCACCCCCGGCAGCGGCGCCGACACCATCACCTTCGCGGCTAGCTTGGCGAATTCGACCATCACGCTCGCGTATGGACAGCTGTCGATCGACAGCAACGTGACCATCAGCGGCAGCGGCCAGACGCTCGACGCCGGCGGCCAGTCGCGCGTGATGGCCATCAATAACTACGCCAATACTGTCGCCAGCGTGACGATCTCGGATCTGACCCTGACCAACGGTTCCTACACCCCGCCGGGCGCCGGCCTGGCCATCGGCGGCGGCGGCCTCGGCGCGCCGACTTCGCGGCCGCAGCGCACCGGCACCCTCGCGCCGGCCGCAACCGGCCCGAATGTGACGCTCGACCGGATCGTCATCAGCAACAACACCTCCAATGTCCAGGCCGGCGGGTTATTCATCAGCAACGCCACCGTCGCCATCAACGAGTCCACCATCTCCGGCAACACCCTCAATGCTTCGGCCAATTACGGCGCCGGTGGAATCTACATAACCGGCAACTCCTCGGTCACGATTACTGATTCGACCATCTCCGGCAACCGCGCCTCGGGCAATTTCAACGAGTTGGACGGCGGAATTTATGTTTACCTCAGCAACGTCAGCCTGACCAATTCCACCATTACCGGCAACAGCGCCAGTGGCCGCAACGAGCTTGCCGGGGCGCTTTCTCTCGACAACGGCGGCGTTGCGATTTACGACAGCACCGTCACCGGTAACAGCGCGAACGGCGCCAACGTCGTTTCCGGCGGCGTTCTGCTCGGAGCCTTCGGCAACCCGTCGCCATTGAACGTGACCAATTCCATACTGACGGGCAATACCGCGATCGGCAATCCCGGAAGCCGGGCGGATTTCATCAACTTCAACGGTTCCAACGTGATCGCCCAGTCCAACCTGCTGGGCACAGCCATGTCCGGCTTGTATTCCGGCAGCGGCAATGTGTTCAGCGACGCACCCGGCCTCGGCACGCTGGCCAACAATGGCGGCCCGACCCTGACCATGAAACCCCAACCCGGCAGCCCGACGCTGGGCGCGGGCAATATCGCCCTGATTCCCGGCGGCGTCACCACCGATCAGCGTGGCGCGGGCTACGCACGTGTGGTCAATGGTTCGCTCGACCTGGGATCGGTGGAAGCCGCCGCCGCACCGGCAGCCCCGGCTGCGCAGGCGGTTCCGGCACTCTCGCGCTGGGCCATGCTGGCGCTCGGCGGATTGCTCGGCCTGTTCGGATTGCGCAAGCGCAGGCGCAGCGGCTGATTCGCGGGTGTCGCCGGCGTAAACTGGCGACATGCCCGTCTCCGATTCCGCGCTGCGCGACATCTTCGGCGCCGCGTTCACGACCGACCCGGCCGAGTGCCTGGCCTACGGCTACGATAATTCGCGCCGGCAGGCGCAACCGGATGCGGTAGTTTTTCCGACTGCGCACGAACAAGTCGTCGAACTCGTGCGTGTCTGCCGCGCGACGCACACCCCGCTCGTCGCGCGCGGCCGCGGGACCAATACCACCGGCGCGACGGTGCCGGAAGCTGGCGGCGTTATCGCCTCTTTCGAGCGCATGAATCGCATCGTCCGTATCGACGTGGACGACCGCTTGGCCGTCGTCGAGCCCGGCGTGCTCAACGGCGACCTGCAGACCGCACTCGCCGCGCACGGATTCTTCTGGCCGCCCGATCCGACCTCCAGCCCGTATTGCACCGTCGGCGGAAATCTCGCCTGCAACGCCGCGGGGCCGCGCGCCGTGAAATACGGCAGTTGCCGCGAGAACACGCTGGGCCTGCGGGCTGTGGCCGGTACCGGCGAGGAATTTCGCTGCGGCGTCAACACCACCAAGGGCGCGGTCGGCTACGACCTGACGCGGCTGCTGATCGGCGCGGAAGGCACACTCGCGATCATCACCGAAGCCACACTCAAGCTCACGCCGAAACCCGCAGCGAAGACCACGCTCAGCGCAAGCTACACCGACGTTGCCGCTGCCACATCCGCGGTCACGCGGATCATGGCGCAGCCGTTCGTGCCATGCGCGCTGGAATTCATGGATGGCGAAGCTCTGCGCCTGGCGCGCGCGCATGCCGGCGCTGCGATTCCGAATGCAGGCGCGCTATTGATCGTGGAAGCCGATGGCGACCCATCCGACCTGCCGCGTGCCATCGCCGCGCTCGCCGCAGCCGCGCGCGGTGCCGGGCTGATCGAACTGCACACTGCCACCGATACGCGCGAAGCCGAGACCCTGTGGGCCGCGCGCCGCGCCCTGTCGCCTGCACTGCGCACCATCTCGCACGACAAGATCAACGAGGATGTGGTCGTGCCGGTGTCGCGCCTGCCGGAATTGATCGACGCACTGCGCGGCATCGCGCAAAAGCACGCCATTCCCATCGTCAATTTCGGTCATGCCGGCAACGGCAACATCCACGTCAACCTGCTGCCGCGCGATGCGGCCGAACACGCGCGCGCGCAGACCGCGCTGCCAGAAGTTTTTCGCACAGTGATCGCGCTCGGCGGCACGCTCTCGGGCGAGCACGGTATCGGCCTGGCCAAACGCGATTTCCTCGCCGACGCCCTCGATCCGGCGGCGCTCGCATTGATGCACAGGATCAAGACGCAGTTCGATCCAGACGGCATTCTCAATCCGAAAAAGCTGCTGCCCCCGGCATGATCCGCAAGCTCGACGCGCTGCTGCGCGCGAGCAGCACGGCGCACGGGCTGGCGCAAGCGCCTTCCGTGGTTCGCGCGGGATCTGCCGCCGGTGTCACGCGAAGGCGTGCACGAGTTGTTGCAGCAGGACAAGCGCGATCGCCGCATACAGGCCGGCAATCGCGTCGTCGAGCATCACCCCCAGGCCGCCGCCGATCCGGCGATCCGCCCACGACACCGGCCAGGGCTTGACGATGTCGAAGAGACGAAAAAGTATAAACCCGACAAAAATCCACAAATTGTCATTTGGCCAGATCACCAGCGGCGTCAGCGCAATCCACTGACCCACGAATTCGTCCCAGACCACGGCGCTGGGGTCGGCCATTCGCAACCGGCGCACGGCCCAATCGCAGACCCACACTCCCAGCGCGAACGCGAGCACGAGCGCGACGGCAAACCACGGCCACGGCAATTCGCGCAGCACCAGCCATGGCAACAACGCCGCGAGCGAGCCGGCCGTGCCGGGGGCTGCGGGACTCAATCCCGAACTGAAGCCGCAGGCGATCCAGCCAAGCGGATGACCTAACAGCGCGCGGCGCGACGAAGCATCATGGCTCACGCGAAATGCTCCCAGCCCCGGCGCGGCAGCGCCACCGGGTTTCCTGCCGCATCGCGTATGCGCACCTGGCTACCGGAGTCGATCCTGCCGATACGCGCGGCGGCGCAGCCGCTGTGGGCCAGCGCGTCGAGCAAATCGCCGCTATCCACATCGGGCGCCGTGAAGCACAACTCGTAATCGTCGCCGCCGGCAAGCTGGAAAGCGCGCCGCGTGCCGGCATCGAATGCGGCCAGAAGCGCCGGCGAGGCGGGCAGCGCGTCCGCGTCGATTTCCGCGCCCACTCCGCTCGCTGCGCAGACGTGACCCAGGTCGGCGGCGAGTCCGTCGGATACGTCGATGCACGCCGTAGCGTGCCCGCGCAACAGCAGCCCTTGCGCGACACGCGGCGTCGGACGCTGCAGCCGTTCGAGCAAACGCGAGTCGCCCGGCGACTTGGATTGCAGCTGTCGCAATCCCGCCGCCGCATCGCCGAGCGTGCCGGTGACGTACACGCCATCGCCCCCCCGTGCGCCGCTGCGCGTGAGCGCGACGCGTTCCGGCAGCAGACCGTGGATCGTCACCGTAATGCTCAACGGCCCTTGGGTGGTGTCGCCGCCGGTCAGCGCGACGCGATACTGTCTTGCAAGCGCCGCGAACCCTTCCGCGAACTCCTCCACCCAGCGCGCATCGGCCGCGGGCAAGGTCAATGCCAGCGTGGCCCACGCGGGTTCGGCGCCCATAGCCGCCAGGTCAGAAAGATTCACCGCAAGCGATTTCCAACCGATGTCGCGCGCTGCCGTGTCCTGCATGAAATGCACACCGGCAACCAGCGTATCGGTGCTGACCGCCAGCCACTTTCCGGACGGAACCGCAAGCAGCGCCGCGTCGTCGCCGATACCAAGCAGTACGTCGTCGCGCGTTTGCGTGCAACGCGCACGGATCGATTCGATGAGTTCGAATTCCGCCACGTCAGCCGCGGAACGGACCTTCGGCTTCCGCCGCACGCCAGGCGCGCGCGGCCTTGTCGAGCACACCGTTGATATAGGTGTGGCCATGCTCGGCGCCGAAGCGCTTGGCAACTTCGACAGCTTCGTTGAGAACGACGCGGTACGGCACGTCGGGACGGTGGCGCAGTTCGTAGGCAGCCAGACGCAACACGGCGCGCTCGAGCGGGTCGACCTGCGCGATGTCGCGATCGAGCCAGGGCGCGAGACCCGCGTCCAGTTCGGCGCAGTGTTTTTCGACGCCGCGCAGCAGATCCTCGAAGTAGGCCATGTCCGCGATCTCCATGTCCTGTTCGTGGCGGAATTCCTCGATGACGCTGGCGATCGGATTGCCGCCGATCTGCCAGGCGTAGATCGCCTGCGCCGCGCGCCGGCGCGCGCGTGAGCGCGCGGTCGGGTCGATTCCGTCGGAGCGATGCGATTGTGTCATAGCTTGGTATACAAATTTGCAATTTCCAATGCGGCCAGCGCAACATCCTCGCCCTTGTTGCCGCAGGCGCCGCCGGCGCGCGCCTGCGCATCGGCCATGCGCTCGACCGCCAGCACGCCATTGAGCACCGGCACGTGTGTGTGCAACGCCACGCGCATAAGACCCTGCGCGCAACCGTCGGCCACGTGTTCGTAATGCCGCGTGTCGCCGCGTACCACGCAGCCGAGCGCGAGTATCGCACGGTACTTTGCGCCGCGCGCGAGTTGCGCGGCAGCCTGCGGAATTTCCCAGGCGCCGGGCACGCGCACGAGGTCGATCGCCTGCTCGGCCACGCCGTGGGCGGTCAGAGCGCGCCGTGCGCCATCGATCAACGCATCGACGATGGACGGATTCCAGCGGCTGGCGACGATGGCGAAGCGCGCGTCCGCAGCCACACGAAGCTCGCCGGAATATTCGGGCACGGGTGTGTCCTCGCTGCGGCGGACGCCGCGTGCGTAGTTTACCCGAGCGCGCCTTCCCGGAACCGCGTCAGCCACGCCTGTTCCGCAACGTCGCCAAAAACCGCGAACACGTCGCAAGAAGCGTCGATCTCGCCCAGATGCGCAAGGCGGCCGACGAGCATGTCCAGACCGGCGCGCAGCGGAACCAGACGCTGCAGGTTCAGGACGTGATGGCGCAGGCAGATCGCGAACACGCGTGCGTCCAGTGCAGCCAACTGCGCGGCGTAGCGATCGAGCGAAACGCCGGCCAGTTCGAGCAGGCCCGGCGCGAATTCCAGCAGGCAGCCCAGGCGATCGCGATTGGCGGAAAGCGTGGCGGCCATGCCCGCGAGGATGCGCGGCTCGGCGCCCTGGGTATCGAGCTTGATGAAATCCAGCGGCGCACCGTCGAGCGCCGCGTCGAGGTCGACGGTTTCCACCGCGACGCGCTGGCGGCCCGGCGTCGGCGCAAGACGATGATCGCCCGGATTGTCGTCGCACAAATGCAAGAGCGCGGCGCCGCGGCCTTCCGCCAGCGCAAGCGGCCGCGCCTGCACGTTGCCGCAATCGTTGAGCAGCAGATTGGCGAGCAGCATGCGGAAGTTGGCCGGTTCCGGCTCGAAGGCAAGCACGCTGCCGGTGGCGCCGACCAGATGCGAAAACATCACGCTGTAGTAGCCGGCATGCGCACCGGCATCGACCACATGCATGCCCGGGCGCAGCAGGCGCTGGCACAGCGCGGTCTCGGCCGGTTCCCAGACGGCGTTGGCACGCAGGTGCGGAGCGATGCTGCGATCGGCCTGCGTTTCCAGTGCGAGGACGAACGGCGGCACGTCCGGCGCACGAACCTGCAATAGCTCGATGCGACGCACTGCACCCGGTTCGCTCATGCCTGCATCATCCCGGAATGGCGGGTAACGATGGTGGGATCCAGATAGACGGGGAATCCCAGCCGGCGCAATTCGCGGCAGACCCAGTAATCCTCGGACAGGTATTCGTCGCCGACGACGCCGGTACGGAACACGTCGTACTGCACGCTGGCCTGAAGCTCGACACCGCGCACGCTATAGCCGCTGGAGTAGATGCGGCCGTGCACACGCGCATCGTTCACCAAAGCATCGACGGCGGCGCGCGACAATAGCAGTGCGGCCGTGCCGACGCGTTCGACTTCGTACAACGCGCCGTCCTCGCCACGCAGCGCACCGACATTGAAGATGCGTCCTCCGACCGCGTTGCGGCCCTTGAGTGCGACCGCCGCGCCGATCACGTCGCGACCCGTCTCGAGCAGGCGGCGCAAGCCGGCCGGGGGCAGCAGCACGTCGGCGTCGAGAAACAACAAATGGCTGAAATCGGCACGTGCGCTGAATTCGGACAGGATCGTGTTGCGCGCGCGCGTGATTAAGCTTTCGTTGCCGATGCTCATCAGCGCGAAATCGATGCCGGCACGCTGATATTGCAGCAACGCGCTCACGCAGTCGTTGTGGATCATGCCACCATACGCCGGCGTACCGATCAAAAGGCGTGGCGTGGGCGTATTCATTCGGGTCGGTACTTGTCACGATTGCCGGTCACCTGCGCCTGAATCTCGGAAAAGCGCTCCAGTTGCGCGTCTTGCAGATGTCGATAGGCTTCAAGCAGCGAGCAGTTGGCCGCGTAGTGGGGCTGCTCGAAAGTCGCCGCGCGCGGCCGCGGATGGGCGAGGTGAACCGCGGGACGGGTATCGAGTTCGAGCGCGGGCGTACGCGCGCGTTCCAGACGGTAGCTGAAGGCATCGTCCTCGCCGCCCCAGCCGCGAAAGCGTTCGTCCCACCCACCCAGGCGAACCAACGCGGTGCGTGCGATCAGGAACACGCCACCGGCGAAGACGATGCGCTCGCCCACGCCGTCGCGATTCGGCGCGGCGCCATGGCGATCCGGTACAAAGTCGAATTCCCCGCCGCGCACGCGCACGCTTTCGGATTCGTCGAGGTCGATCAGGCGCCGATACGGCTTGATCGCCCAATATCCCTTGTCCACGTGCTCCAGCGCGCCGGCCAGGGCCGCGCCGAGCACGAGGTCGGCGTCGGCGAAGGCCAGCCAGGCGTGCGCGCTGTGG
>JAJXWU010000199.1 GCA_021781425.1 Pseudomonadota bacterium | reverse complement strand
TTACCTGGCCTACGCGTTTCCACTGTTGTTGTTCACGATCGGGCTGACCTTGTTCCGCGCGCCGGGTGCCGATCAGAAGTCGTCGCTGGAGCCGACGCTGCGCCTGGTTGGCGGCGTCGCCTTCTTTATCGGCGGCACCGGCCTGGCGCACTTGCAGCTTGCCGGTGCTGGAATGCCAACCGGAATCGGCGCCGGCGGCGTTTTGGGCGAGATAGTCGGCGTCCAGTTGCAACGCGGTTTTGGCCATCTCGGCGCCAGTCTGTTCCTGTTCGCAATCTTCCTCGTCGCGCTGACACTCGCGACCGGGATTTCCTGGTTCCGCGTCATGGACGCGATCGGCCGTGTCACGCTGACCATGTTCGGCTGGCTTGGCGTCGGCGCGCGCAAGGCCTCCGACATCCGTGCCGCGCGCGCGGCGCGCAGCGCGCGCGAGGAAACGCGCAAGATCGAAACCGTCAGGCAATCGCGGCGCGAGCCGATCAAGATCGAGCCGACGCTGGCGCCAATCGAAAAGAGCAAACGTGCCGAGGCTGAGCAGCAGATTCCACTGTTCTCCGGTATCGCCGATTCGGACCTGCCGCCGTTATCGTTGCTCGACGAACCGCAGCAGCAGGTCAAGGGCTACTCGGAAGAAACGATCGACGCACTATCAAAACAGATCCAATACAAGCTCAAGGATTTTCGTATCGATGCCGAGGTTGTTGCCGCCTATCCAGGGCCGGTGATCACGCGCTTTGAACTGCAACCGGCCCCCGGCGTCAAGGGATCGCAGATCAGCAACCTCGACAAGGACATCGCGCGCGGCTTGTCGGTGATCAGCGTACGCGTGGTCGACGTGATTCCGGGCAAGTCAGTGATCGGTCTGGAAATCCCGAACGTCAATCGCGAGATCGTGTACCTGTCGGAAATCTTGAAATCCGACCGATACGACGCGGTGAAATCGCCGCTCGCGCTCGCGCTCGGCAAGGACATCGGCGGGCGCGCGGTCGTCGTGGATCTGGCCAAGATGCCGCATCTGCTCGTCGCCGGCACCACCGGTTCCGGCAAGTCGGTGGCGCTGAACGCGATGGTGCTGAGCCTGTTGTACAAGGCCACCGCGCGCGACGTGCGCATGATCATGATCGACCCGAAGATGCTCGAGCTTTCGGTCTACGAAGGCATTCCGCATCTGCTC
Organism: Pseudomonadota bacterium; assembly: GCA_021781425.1. GTDB lineage: Bacteria > Pseudomonadota > Gammaproteobacteria > Xanthomonadales > Rhodanobacteraceae > Rudaea. Next base: position 10,135 of record JAJXWU010000199.1, on the reverse strand, counting down.
GCGCCGGTCGTCACCGATATGAAGGAAGCGGCGAACGCGCTGCGCTGGTGCGTGGCCGAGATGGAACGCCGCTACAAGCTCATGGCTACCGTCGGCGTGCGCAACCTTGCCGGTTTCAACAAGAAGGTGAGGGATGCGATCGACAGCGGCAAACCGTTGTCCGATCCGTTGTTCAAGGCGCCTGAGAACACGACAGAACCTATTGTCGTGCCGACGCTGGAACCGTTGCCCTACATCGTGGTGATCATCGACGAATTCGCCGACATGATGATGATTGTCGGCAAGAAGGTCGAGGAACTCATCGCGCGTCTCGCGCAGAAGGCGCGTGCCGCCGGCGTGCATCTGATTCTTGCCACGCAGCGGCCGTCAGTGGACGTGATCACCGGCCTCATCAAGGCAAACATTCCCACGCGCATCGCGTTCCAGGTGTCGAGCAAGATCGATTCGCGCACGATCCTGGACCAGTCCGGCGCGGAAACCCTGCTCGGTCACGGCGACATGCTCTACCTGCCGCCCGGCACGGCGACGCCCGAGCGTGTGCACGGTGCCTTCGTCGGCGACGACGAGGTGCACAAGGTCGTTGCCCACCTGCGCAATCAGGGCAAACCCGATTACATCGAAAGCGTCTTCGCCGACGTGCACTCGCTTGGCGACGGCCGCGTGGTCGGCGAATCAGGACTTCCGGAGGATGCGGAGCAAGACGAGGGCGAATACGACGAGCTGTACGACAAAGCCGTGGCCATCGTCACCGAATCGCGGCGCGCCTCGATCTCCGGCGTGCAGCGGCGCCTGAAGATCGGCTACAACCGCGCCGCGCGCCTGATCGAACGCATGGAGGCCGACGGCATCGTCAGTCCGCCCGAGCACAACGGCAATCGCGAGGTACTGGCGCCGCCGCCGCCAGAGGTTTGATTCGCGCCTGCGTTCGATATCCGCGATTCAGATTCCGTGTCGGATAATCTGCATAGACTATTCCGGATTTATCATGCGTTCGACGATCCTGCTTTGCCTTGCCCTCGTATCCTTTGCAGCCAATGCCGCCGATTCCGCCCGCGCGCGCCTGGACGCCTTCGCCAGGGGCATTTCCTCGATTTCCGCCGATTTTTCCCAGCAGGTATACGATCCGAACGGCGCCGCCGGCAAGGGCAGTTCCGGCACGCTGGCCTTGCGGGCGCCGCGCCAGTTCCGCTGGGACGTCACCAAACCTTACCGGCAACTCATCGTCGCCGATGGCGAGAAGGTGTGGGTCTACGATCCCGATCTCGAACAGGTCACGGTGCGCGCACAAGGCACCGAGGAAGCGCACAGTCCGCTGACCGTGCTCACCGACCTTTCCCAACTCGACCGCGATTTCACGACCGGCGAGCAGGGCAGTCATGATGGCCTGGTCTGGCTGCGCCTGAAATCGAAGGACAAGGAACCGCAGTTCGCGTATTGCGATCTGGGTTTCGACGCGAACGGACTGGCGCAGATGGATTTCGAGGACACGCTCGGCAATCGCACGACGATCTCGTTCTCGCATTGGCAGCGCAATCCGAAGCTGCCGGATGGCACATTTCACTTCACGCCACCGCAAGGCGTGGACGTGATCGGCGATGCAACGCCTGCGGCGCAGACGTTTCCGGTCAAGTGACCGGCGTGTGCGTGCGTTTGCGGATCGCCGCCAGTATGCCCTGCAGCAAGGCCGTCGGCGTCGGCGGACACCCGGGCACGACCACGTCCACGGGAATCATGCTGGCAACCCCGCCCAGACTCGCGTAGCTTTCGCCGAATACGCCGCCGCAGGCGCCGCAATCGCCGACCGCGATCACGAACTTCGGTTCCGGCGTGGCCTCGTAGGTACGGCACAGCGCCTGCGCCATGTGGCGCGACACCGGTCCGGTGACGAGCAGGGCGTCGGCGTGTCGCGGACTGGCGACGAAGCGGATGCCCTGTCCTTCAAGGTTGTAATACGGATTGCCGAGTGCGTGGATTTCCAGCTCGCAACCGTTGCACGAACCCGCATCGACTGCGCGTATCGCCAGCGCGCGACCGAACAAGCGTTGGATCTGTTCGTGCAAGGCATGCCGCACCATGGTCTCGTCGGCTGCGGGCGGCACTTCGCTGACGAGGCCGACCTTGCGGATTTGTTGCAACAGGCGCCACATGCTGCGTGCTCCTAGAGATCGTGACCGCTGTACGACAAGTTGAATGATTTGTTGATCAGTGGAAAGTCCGGAACAATGTTGTCCATGATGGCGTGTTCGAGCGCCGGCCAGTTGTGCCACGACGGATCGTGCGGATGGCAGCGGCGTAGGCGACCCGTGGCGTCGAGGCGCACAGCGACGAACACCGGGCCGCGCCAACCCTCGACACCGCCGACGCCCAGCGCACCCGCGGCGAGCGCGCCCAGCGGCACGCTCAAGTCCCCGGCCGGCAATGCCGCGAGCCAGCGGCGGCAGAGTGCGATCGATGCAACGGCCTCATCGAAGCGCACCGCGACACGCGCGGCGACGTCCCCCTGGGAGCGCACGACGGCCGCGCAGGCGTCACGCGTGTAAGGAGGTACGGGCAGTGCGTTGCGCCAGTCGCGTGCGCTGCCGCTCGCGCGCGCGCAGAGACCGACGATGCCGAGTTGCGAGGCAAGTTCCGGATCGACCCGGCCGGCGTCCATGAAGCGGTCCTGCAGGCCGGCATGGTTGTCGTAGATCTCGCGCAAACGAGCGAGTTCCAGGGCAATCGCATCGAGATTTGCGGTCAGCAGGCGAGCCGCGTCGGCGTCGACATCGCCGCGCACGCCGCCGGGCACGATGGCGTCCATCGGATAGCGCCGGCCCCACACCGCCGCATTGGCTCGCAACAGGTCTTCCTTCAGGCGTGAAAACTGCGTCAGCCCGAAGGCGAAACCGGCGTCGTTGCCGAGGGCGCCGAGGTCGCCGAGATGGTTGGCCAGGCGCTCGCGTTCGAGCAGAACCGCGCGCAACTGCAAAGCGCGCGGCGAGGGCGTTGTACCGGTCGCGGACTCTACCGCCATGGCGTAGGCCCAGGCATACGCGGCGGTGCTGTCGCCGCAGACGCGCGCGACCAGACGCGCGCCATCCGTCGTCGTCAAGCCCTCGCTGCGCTTTTCGATGCCCTTGTGCGTATAGCCCAGACGTTCCTCGAGGCGCAGCACTTTTTCGCCGACCACCGAAAAACGAAAGTGCCCGGGTTCGATGATGCCGGCATGCACGGGTCCCACCGGGATCTCGTGCACACCGTCGCCTTCGACGCGGACGAAGGCGTATTCGGCGGGTGCGGCGGGCGACGAGGCGGGTGCGTCGCGACGCAGCGGGAAAACATCGGCCGGCCAGGCGCCGTGGCGCAGCCACGGCCGTGCATCGCCACCAAGCGCGCGCAGACCGACGAGATCGCGCACCGCGCGCTGCAGGCGAGCGGCGCTGGGAAAAATTCCCGACAGGTCGGGAAACACGGGATTCTCGGCGGACAGGCGCAATTCGGCGAGGACGAGCGCGTCGCTGGCGTCGAGCGCGACGCACAGGCGAAACCCGGCGCCGTCATCGCGCAGATCTTCACCCCACAGCGTGACCAGCCGTCCTCCGGCTTCGCGCACGCTCCGGCACACGGCCACGAGCTGCGCCGGCGTCGTCTCCACACGCACGGCCGGCAACGCGCCGCGCAGCGGGTGGGAGACGAGTTCCGGAAATTGCTCGTGCATCTGCATCATCCGATCAAGGCCGCGGCGAGGCGGTACCATTGCGCCAGCGCCGGCGGGATATACACGCCCAGCATCAGCACGAGGAGCAGGTGCGCAAACACCGGCAGCAGCGCGGGCGAATGCGGCAGGCGTTGCAGTCGCGTGTCGCCGAATACCATTGCCTGCACGCGCGTGAAGATCGCCGCGAAGGCGATGCCGAGGGCAAGCAGCAGGATCGGCGTCGCCCAGGCGTGTTCGCGCATCGCCGTCGTCAGCACCAGGAACTCGCTGGTGAACACGCCGAACGGCGGCATGCCCAGGATTGCCAACGTGCCGACCATCAGGCCCCAGCCGATCGTTGGGCTGACCACGATCAGACCGCGGATATCGTCCATGATCTGGGTACCGGCTTTCTGCGCCGCGTGGCCGACGGCGAAGAAAATCGCCGACTTGGTCAGCGAGTGTACGGTCATGTGCAGCAGCGCGGCGAAGTTCGCGATCGGTCCGCCCATCCCGAACGCGAACGTGATGATCCCCATGTGCTCGATGGAGGAATAGCCGAAGAGCCGCTTGATGTCGCGCTGGCGCCACAGGAAGAACGCGGCGAGCACGGCCGAGAGCAGGCCGAAGCCCATCATCAGCCGGCCGGCCAGCGGGCTGTGTGTGGCGCCATCGACCAGCACCTTGCAGCGCACGACGGCGTACAGCGCGACATTCAGCAGCAGGCCCGAAAGCACGGCCGAAATCGGCGTCGGACCTTCGGCGTGCGCGTCGGGCAGCCAGTTGTGCAGCGGCGCCAACCCGACCTTGGTGCCATAGCCGACGAGCAGGAAGACGAAGGCGAGGCCGAGTACGGTCGGTTCGAGCTGGCCCTTGACCGCGTTCAGGTGCGTCCACAGCAACGCCGTGCTGCCTTCGGCGCCGAGGACTTTTTCCGCGGCAAAGTACAGGAGTATCGTGCCGAACAGCGCCTGCGCGATGCCGACACCGCAGAGTATGAAGTATTTCCACGCCGCTTCGATGCTCGCCGCGGTGCGGTACAGCGAGACCAGCAATACCGTCGACAAGGTCGCCGCTTCCATGGCCACCCAGAGCAGGCCGAGGTTGTTGGTCGACAACGCGAGCAGCATCGTGAACACGAACAGCTGATACATGCTGTGGTAGAGGCGCAGGCGGCGCCGGTTCACGCGGCCATGGTGTTCTTCCACACGCATGTACGGTCGCGAGAAAACCGAAGTGGTGAAGCCGACCAGCGCCGTGAGCGCGATCAGGAAAACGTTGAACGGATCGACGAAGAACTGTTCGTGGGCGACCAGCATGGGGCCGTCCGCGATCACGTGCTCGGTCACCGCCGCCGCCGCGGCAAGCGTGGCCGCACTGAAGGCGACGTTCGCTTCCGCCCCCCAGCGACGCGCGCCGAACAGGGCCAGGACCATGCAGCCGAGCAGAGGAATTGCGAGGAGCCAGAGCAATACCACGTCAATCCTCCTTGAGCCGTTCCAGATGCTGCAGATCGAGGCTGTCGAACTGTTCGCGGATCTGGAAGAAGAACACGCCCAGGATCAGCGTGCCGACAAGCACATCGAGCGCGACACCCAGTTCCACGACCATCGGCATGCCATAGGTGGCGCTGGTCGCACCGAAGAACAGGCCGTTCTCCATCGCCAGAAAACCGATCACCTGCGAGATCGCCTTGCGTCGCGTGATCATCATCAGGAACGACAGCAGCACCACGGCAAGGGCAATGCCGATGGTGCTGCGCGTCACCGCCGAGGACAGTTGCGCGATCGGCTGCGCGAGCGCGAATGCGAACACGACGACGAGAATGCCGATCAGCATCGTGGCCGGAATGTTGAGCTGGGTCTCGGTGTCCCAGCGCACGTTCAGGCGCACGATCAACCGGTGCAGGATCCACGGCAGCAGGAATACCTTGAGCAGCAGCGACAACGCGGCCGAGGCGTACAGATGACTGGCGCCGGAGGTGTAAGCCACAATCGCCGTGGATGCAGACAGGACTGCACCCTGCAACGCGAACAGGTTTACCAGCGAAAGAATGCGACGCTGTGACAGCATCGCGAACGATGACAGCAGCAGCAGCGCGGCGCCCAGGTGGATCAGTTGCGACGACCAGTTCGGGGGCGGCACGGGGTCAGCTTCCCAGCAACTGGTGAACGAGCAGGCCGAGCACCGCGAGCAGGAACGCGGTGGCCAGGAATTCCGGCGCACGGAAGATGCGCAGCTTCGCGCTCACGGTTTCGATAAGGGCCAGCGCAGCGCCGGCCGACGCAAGCTTGAGCGAGGTGGTGACAATGCCGACGGCCAGGCCGTGCGGTCCGGCCGCCGCCGCGGTCAATCCCCACGGCACGAACAGCGCAAGTCCGATCGCGGTGAAGTTCATCAACTTCAGCGCCGATGCCCACTCGATCAGGGCGAGGTGTCGCGCCGAATATTCGAGCACCATCGCCTCGTGGATCATGGTCAGTTCCAGATGCGTGGCCGGATTGTCGATCGGAATGCGTGCGTTCTCGGCGAGCAGCACCATAGTGAAGGCCACGCCGGCGAAGGCCAGGCTCGGGTAGATGACCAGTTCGCGGTGCGCAAGCGTATCGACGATCGTCGGCAACAAGGTGCTCTGGCAAATCAGCGAGGCGGTGAAGAACACCATGAGCAGGGCGGGCTCGGAGAGGAAGCCGATCAGCATTTCACGGCGTGCGCCAAGGCTGCCGAAAGCCGTGCCGATGTCCATTGCGGCGAGCGCAATGAATACACGGGCGAGTGCGAACAGGCCGACAAGGGCGATGGTATCGGCGGCCGTCGCCAGCGGCGCCGTGATGCTGACGACAGGTATGATCGCCGCGGCCAGGCACATGGCGCCGAACTGCACGTAAGGTGCAGCGCGAAACAAGGGCGAAGCCACGTGTGCGATGACTGCGTCCTTGCGCATCAGCTTGCGCAACACGCGATACGGCTGCAACACGCCGGCGCCGCGGCGGTTTTGCAGCCAGGCGCGGCATTGATCGACCCAGCCCAGCAGCAGCGGTGCCGCGATGATCGAGAGCAATGCCTGAAACACGCCAAACAGGATTTCGTTCACAACACGAACGCCAGCAACGCGACGAGGGTAACGAAGCTGTACAACAGATACAGTGCGATGCTGCCCTGCTGCAGCACGCCGATGCGGTCGGCGCTGGCTTTCACCGCATCAGCGACTGGCCGGTAAAGCCAGTCCCACCAGCGATCGGCAAGATCGAGCGCGTAGTGCGGGGCAGCATCGAGCGGCGCAGGGAGCTGACGGCGGATACGGAAAAACGGCGCAAAGATGCGACGGATCGGCTGGCCGAAGCCTTCGGCGGTATCCTGCATGCGTGCGCTCTGCTCGGGGAGGCCACAGTTCCAGGCGACGCTTTCACGCACCCGGCCGTGGTAGAACCCGCGCATGAGCAGGAACGCCGCAAGCACGGCAACGGCAATGCCGATGGCGAAAGCGAGCGGGCTGTACACCGCACGTGCCGTCGAAGTCGGTACCAGAGCCCACCACGACGTGGTCTGCGCGCCGAGACTTGTCCCGAGCAACTCGGCATTGACCCGGTCGAGTGCACCCAGCACGACGACCGGGAACAGGCCGAGTACCGCGCACGCGAGGGCGAACCATGCCAGGCCACAGCGTTCGAGCCAGCTCGCGTCGTGCGCGCGCTCGAGTGCCTCTTCGCGTGCGCGGCCGAGGAAGATAACACCGTAGAATTTCACGAGTACGTACGCGGCCAGGGCCACCGTGAGCGCGAATGCCGCGGCGCCGATCGGCACGAGCATGTTCACCATGCCCTGTGGCAGCGATGGCGTGAACAGATAGGCTTGCAGCAGCAACCATTCCGACACAAAGCCATTCAACGGCGGCAGGCCTGCCATCGCCAGCGTGCCGAGCAACGCGAAGCCGGCCACCCACGGCATGCGGTGGATCAGGCCACCGAGCCGGCCCAGATTGCGATGCCCGGTGGCGTGCAAAACCGATCCGGTTGCCAGAAACAGCAGGCTCTTGAACTGCGCGTGATTGAGCGCGTGATACAGCGTCCCGGCCAGCGCGAGCGCGGCGAACGTGTTCTGGCCGAGTGCCCGGAACAGCAGCGTCAGACCGAACCCGGTGAAGATCAGACCCATGTTCTCGATCGACGAATACGCGAGCAGCCGTTTCATGTCTGTCTGTACCGCGGCGAAAATCGCGCCAAACAGACCGGTGAAGGCGCCCAGGGCCAGGACGGCCACACCCCAGGCCCATTGCGGCGTATGGATGAGATCCAGTGATACCCGGATCAGCCCGTAGACTGCAGTCTTGAGCATGACGCCGCTCATCAGCGCCGACACCGGCGACGGCGCGGCCGGATGCGCTTCCGGCAGCCACACGTGCAGTGGCACAAGACCGGCTTTCGCGCCAAAGCCGAACAGCGCGAGGCCGAACGCCACGCTGGCCCAGGCCGGCGAAAGCGTGGCCTGACGCATCGCATCAAATGTGAATTGCCACGAACCGCCCTGCAGTACGCCGAAGCACAGCAGCAGGCTGATCGCACCGAGGTGTGCGAGCAGCAGATAGAGGAATCCGGCGCTGCGGATTTCCGGCACACGATGTTGTGTGGTCACGAGAAAGTACGACGCCAGCGCCATCGTCTCCCAGGACACCATGAAGGCGAACGCGTCGTCGGACAGCACGACCATCGCCATGCTCGCCAGAAACACGTGATATTGCAGACACATCAGGCCGGGCGCTGCGCCTTCGCCGGCGCGGAAGTAGCCCGCCGAATAGATCGAAACGCCGGCGGCGGTCACGCCGATCAGCACGAGAAAGAATGCGGACAGCGCATCCAGGCGCAGATGCATCGGCATGTCGGGCAGGCCGATCGGCAGCATCGCCGTCTGCGCGGGGAGTGCCAGGGCACTGCCGGCAAACACGGCGATCGCCACACCGACCGCGGCACCGAGCGGGAACAATACGCGGCTCACCCAGACCAGATTGCGCGGCAGCAGCAGACCCGTCGCGCCCAGCGCGATCCAGCCCGCGACGAGCGTGAATATGGCTGGTAATGCGCTGGGCATTGCGGGATCTCTTCGGATTCTGCACAGGCGCCGCGGCGGCGCGGTTCGCCGGCACGCTTGACAGAGTTGTAGCAGATTATCATGCTGCGCATATCGCGTGTAAATACGATTCTGCATGTCACGGGAAACCCGCACCGCCCGCCTCACCATCCTGATCGATCCCGACAAGAAGGCGGTCTTCGAGGAACTGTGCCGGCTCGAGGACCTGACCCCGTCGCAGGTGGTACGCCGGCTTATCCGCAGCCATATCGAGCAGCGGCTCGGGCGTCCGTGGAAGCCCGGCGAGAAGCCCGAACGATCGCGTGCGCGCAAATCGCGCTGACGCCCCACGGCGCGCGGGGCGCTCCGTATAATCGTGCGATGGCCCGTCATCCAGCCGCACCCAGCCAGGCACTGTTCTCCGAATCCGACACGCTGAAACCGCTTGCCGAGCGCATGCGTCCGCGCACGCTGGACGAGATCGTGGGGCAGGCGCGACTGCTCGATCCCGGTACCGCCTTGCGCCGCTCGATCGAAGCGGGGCATGTGCATTCGATGGTGCTGTGGGGTCCGCCGGGTTGCGGCAAGACCACGCTCGCGCTGTTGCTGGCGAAGTACGCCAAGGCCGAATTCCGCGCGATCTCGGCGGTGTTGTCCGGCATCGCCGAAGTGCGCGCGGCGCTGGCCGAGGCCGAAGCGCGTTTCGCCCGCGGCGAGCGCAGCGTGCTCTTCATCGACGAGGCGCACCGCTTCAACAAAGCGCAGCAGGACGCCTTCCTGCCGCACGTCGAACGCGGCATCATCATTTTTGTCGGCGCAACGACGGAGAATCCCTCGTTCGAGTTGAATTCGGCGCTGCTCTCGCGCTGCCGCGTGCACGTCATGGACGCGGTACCGGCCGAAGCGATCGTCGAAACCCTGCAACGCGCGCTGCGCGACGACGAACGCGGGCTCGGCAAACTGAAACTGCGTGTTGCCGATGCGTCGCTGCAACTGATCGCGCAAGCCGCCGACGGCGACGTGCGTCGCGCGCTGACCCTGCTCGAAATCGCCGCCGACATCGCGCGCGATGGTGTGATCGACGAGACCACCCTCACGCAGGTGCTGGCCGACCGCACGCGCCGCTTCGACAAGATGGGCGATGCGTTCTACGACCAGATTTCGGCGCTGCACAAATCGGTGCGCAGCTCGGACGCCGACGCGGCGTTGTACTGGTGCGCGCGCATGCTCGACGGCGGCGTCGATCCGGCCTACCTGGCGCGGCGTCTGGTACGCATGGCGATCGAGGACATCGGTCTGGCCGATCCCCGCGCGCTCACACTCGCGCTCGAGGCCTGGGGTACCTACGAGCGTCTTGGTTCGCCGGAGGGCGACCTCGCGCTGGCCGAATGCGCG
>JAJXWU010000165.1 GCA_021781425.1 Pseudomonadota bacterium | reverse complement strand
AGTTGACCAGCGAGTCGAGCAGATCCGAACGCACGCGGATCATTTCCTGCGGCGCGTGCTGCTGCACTTCTTCTTCGATCGCCGGCAGCGCGCGCGGCGCCGGACGCGGCGCAGCGGGCTTCGCGGACGTCTGCGCGGCTGGGCCGCGTTCGGCAACCGGCGCGGGCGCAGCCGACGGCTGCATCGGCACGGCGGGCGCGACGGTGGCAGGCAGTTCACCCGACACCAGGCCTTCGAAACGTGCGATCGCGTGCTCGGGCATGGCGACGGCCTGGTGCCGCGCCACGCGCTGCATGAGACCATGCAGCCGGTCGAACCCGCGCTCGAGCGATTCGACGATAAGACGGTCGACTACACGGCGGTTGTCGCTGATCGCCTCGAACAGCGATTCCATCGCATGCGACAGATCGCCGATCGGCGCCAGGCCCGCCATGCGCGCGCCACCCTTGAGCGTATGCAGGTCGCGCTGCAATCCGGTGATGAGTTCGCGGTCCTGCGGCGCTTCGCGCAAGCGCGCCATCAGGCCGTCGGAGTGATCGAGAATATCCGCGCCTTCCTGCACGAATATCTCCAGCAAATCCGCGTCCAGATCGGGCAGTTCCAGCTTGCCGTCGGGTTGCGGATCGTCCGCCAGCGGCGGCAGTTGCAACGCCGTTTCGGCCAGTTGCGCCGGTTCGGCGTGCGTGGCCTGTACGATCACAGCGCCGACCGGTTCTTCGACTTCGGGTTCTTCGACTTCGGGTTCGGCGATCTCGACGGGTTCGGCGTGCTGCACGAGTTCCTCGGGCTGCGCCGGCAGATCCTCGAACGCCAGCAATTCGGTTTCCTGGATTTCGACCGGTGCAGCCGGCTCCTGCCGCGCAGGAGTTTTTGCCGCTGCTGCCGGCGTTTCGGCGGCTTGCGTCTGCTCGAATTCGCGCAGCCAGCGCGCGGTTTCGTCGTCTTCCGACGCTGCAACTTCGGCCGCCGGCGGCGGTTCGGTGTCGGCGTGCGCCGCGCTCTCCAGCGCACCGAGTTCGGCCAGCAACGCGGCCTCGTCGTCTTGCGTGGGTGCGGATTCGGCAACGGCCGGCTCGCGCTCGATATGTTCCGGCGCGGCCGCGATTTCGTGCGCATGCGTTTCGGAAAACAGCACGTGCATCATTTCGGGTTCGGGCAGGCGGTCGCGCAATTCGGCGATGCGCGCGGCGAGCGCATCGGAGTCCGGCATCTGCGGATGCGGGGTTTCCAGCACGGCGATGCAGTCGCGCACCAGCGCGGACGCTTCGCCCAGCGCCGCGGCGCCGGCCGTGTCGAGCGTGCGATTGCCCGCGCGCAAGCGCTTGGCGTAGCCTTCCAGAGGTGCCAACACATGCGTGATCGCGGGAATGTCGACCATCGCGATCGCGCCATTGAGCGTGTGCACGGCGCGCAGCAGCGGTTCGCTGACCGGCAGCGATGGCGCGGCATGCCATTCGGCAAGATAGCCGTCGATCGCGGCCAGGTGCGCGGCCACTTCGCTCTTGAGAATCTCGAACAGGACCGGGTCCACGTTCGGCAGCGGCCCGGCGGCGAACGACGCCTGCGCGGCGGCGTCGCCGCCCGCGATCGCGGCGATTTCCTCCGGCGCGGCGTCGAAGGCATGTTCGATGTCGACGATGGCATTGAGCTCGGCAGGAGCGGCGGCGGGTGGGATTTCATCCACGACTGGCACCAGACGCTTGACCAAGCGCCTGACTTTCCTGGTGCGCGCCGGTGCACTGCTGCGCACGTAACTCTCCTCGCCCGCGGCGATGCGGTCGGCCACGGCCATGATCTGTCCGATATCGGCACTGGGATTACCTTGGCCACGCAGCGCACGCAGCAATTCGGGCAACGCGCCGATCGCGGTTTCAACCAGCGCCTGCGCTGCCTGCCCCGGTGGAATGGTCTTGTCGAGCACGCGGTTAAGCATGTTCTCGATCTTCCAGCTGAACTCACCGAGCGCCAGCGCGCCGACCAGGCGGCCCGAACCTTTCAGGGTGTGGAACGAACGCCGAATCGGTTTGAGTTTCTCGAAATCGTGCACGTCGGCCTTCCACGCCGGCAGACAGCGGCCCAAATTGTCGATTTCATCCTGCACTTCCTCGACGAAGACCTCGCGAATTTCCTCGTCGATGTCGTCCGATGGCACCGTGCTGAAGCTGGCGTCCGGCACCGCGGCCGCGCCTTCCGTATCCGCCACCTCTTCCTCGATTTCCTCCTCGATCTCGACGTAGCGCACGTCCGGCGCCGGCGTCGCGGTAGCCTGGGTTTCGATCAGACGCAATCCGGCCAGATCGTGCGCGGGTGCTTCGTCTGCCGGCAGTTCGCCAACGATCAGATCCTCTAGCCCCTTGCCCGGCGCCACGTCGACGGCCGGTTCGATTTCGCCCGCGCGCGCCGGCGCTGGCGCGGGTTCGGCGAGCGCAGGCGATTGCTCGCCCTTGTCCATGCGCGCGATGTACTCATCGATGCTCTCGTCGGTCAGCTCGATGCTCGGCATCTCCGCCGGATTCTCGGCCGCGCCGGCCTCGGGCTTCAGCCCGGCTTCGCGGCTGGCGGGAAAATCCTCGCCCCAGCGCGGATAGTCACCTTGATGTGCGTCCGCCATCGCAATCGCAGCCGGCGAAGCCGGGGGTCCGGCTGGCGGCAGCGGCGCGTTGAACGCCGCGGCGGTCGCGGATGGCGGTGCAGCGACGGCACGCGCGGGTAGCGGCGGCACGGTCGGCAGTCCGTCGCCGCCGTCGTCGGACGGCACCGGCCAGTAGCCGAGCGCGGTCAGACTTTGCCGGGTCACGTCGAGAATGCGTTCGCGACCGCCGCGCTGGTCGCGCGTGGCTTCCAGGTAATACTCGATCGACGCCAGCGCATCGGCGAGCTTGTCCATCTGCTCGGCAGTCGGCACGCGGCGGTGACGCAACAGTTCGACCTGGATGAAGCGCACGATACCCTTCATCAGTTGCGCCGCATCGTTCAGATCCAGGATACGAAGCGCGCCGGCGATCTCGTCGAGCAGTGCCGGAATCGGCTCGACCTTGGCGTGATCCCACGGCGATTCGATAAAGGCGACGATGTCGAGTTTCGCCTGGCCGATGTTGGCCGTGGCTTCCTTCATCAGCGCATCGAGAATCTTGCGCGCCTCGGCCTTGGGCAACTCCAAGCCCTGCGGACCGAGGCCAGCGCCGGTCTGCGTGCCGGTGTCGGCGCCGAGGCGGTCGATATGGTCGTCCAGTGAGGCTTCCACGTACAACAAGGCACCGGCGACATCGAGCAGGGTGGGTTCATCGGCCGGGCGCGACTTGTTGCCCATCTCCTCGACGACCTTGCGCTGCTCCATCACCACCCGGCGTGGCACGCCCAGGCCGAGCATGCCCAGGGTATCGGCAACGCGATCGAGCACATCGGCCTGCGCCATGAGTTCGGCGGGATCCGGATTCTGCGCGCGCAGGAAGATGTCCAGCGCTTCTTTCACGCGCATCAGATCGTCCTTGATCGCGATCGAGACGGTGTCGAGCAGGCTGCGGTTGTGGCCGGAGATGGAACCCTTGGCGTGTTCGAGCTCCTTCTCGCTCGGCAGCAGGGTGTCGAGTTTGTACGTCGTGCGGATCGCTGCGGCGCGTTCGCCGCCGGCGCCGGCATGGGCGATGTAGAACAACAAATTCTTGGTCAACTCGGCCGACGGCGCGACGCGGAATCCCGCCTCGCCGGTGTCTACCAGGCGCTTGATCTCGCGGTCGACCTTGCCGAACAGCAGCTTCACCGCGGGATTGGCCTCGACTGCGCCGGCGGCGACGCCTTCGAGCACGCCGGCCGCTACCCACCACAGGCGGCGCGCGTCTTCCTGCGCGCACGCGTTGCGCAGACGGTCGAGCACCTCGATCATGCGCTTGATTTGCTCGGCGGCATTGTCGTCGCGGATCCAGCGCAACAACGACAACTGGAACGCCGAGCGCAGGCGCGCGGCCTCCGCCTTCAATTCCAGCTCGGGCGTGGTCTGTGCGGCACCGTCCGCGGCGGTTGGCAGTGGCGCGGACAAGTCTGGAGAGAACAGCACAGATTCGGTCAGCAGTTTTTCGCCGCGCGTGGCGCGCAGGTCGTTGAGCAGCGGCAGCAGGACGATCGGAATATCCTTGTGGCCGCTCTGCAGGCGTTCGAGATAGTCCGGCAATTGCACGATGCCGCGCATGAGCACCGAATAACTGTCGTCCTTGGCCTTGATCTGGCCGTCCAGCAAAGCCAGGGCGACCCGCTCCATCTCTTCCACGACCATCGCCGCGCCGTACAACTCGACCATGCGCAAGGTGCCCTGCACCTGGTGCAGATAGGTCGCGCAGAAGCGCATCAGGCTCGAGTCGGCCGGATCCTCGACGTAGGCCTCGAGCGACTGGCGCGCCTGCTTGAGGGTCTCGTCAAGCTCCTGCTTGACCCAGTTGAGCGTGGTGAAATCGATGTTGTCGTCTTGCAGCTTCATGGTCTTTCTCTCAACTCGTGCGCCGGAAGGCCAGCACATTGCGATTGTCCACGCGCGCGAGCTGCGCGTGCGCGAACTGCGTCACTTCGCCCGGCCCGAGCACCAGCAAGCCGCCGGGCTTGAGCAGGTTCGCGAGTGTGGCCAACAGGTCGCGACGACGCTCGCGGGCGAAATAGATCAATACGTTTTGGCAGAAAATCAGATCCAGCCGTTTCATCGATGCGCCCACCGCATCGAGCAGGTTGAACTGGGCGAAGCCCACGCGCTTGCGCAACGAATCGCGAATGCGGAAGCTGTCCGTATCCAGTTCCTCGCAGTAGCGGCTGCGATAGTCGTCCGGAATCTCGTCCATTTTCTGGCGCGGGTAAAGCCCGGCGCGACCAACGGCCAAGGCCGGCAGACTCACGTCGGTTGCAGTAACGCCGAAATATGATTTGCCGCCGCGCTCGGCCAGATACCGATCCAGCACCATCGCCAGCGTGTAGGCCTCCTCGCCGCTGGAACAACCCACGCTCCAGGCGTGCAGCGTGGTGCGCGCCGGATCGGTGGCCAGCGGCGGCAACCAGTCGCGCGCGATCAGCGCGAACGACGGCGAATGCCGGAAGAAATGCGTCTCGTGCACGGTCAGGCGATCGACGAGCGTGGTCCACTCGATCGCGCCTTCGGGAACCTTTTGCAGATCGCGGAAATAGGCTTCGAAATCCGCATGCCCGGTCTCGCGCATGCGCCCGCGCACGCTGGTGACCAGAAACGCCTTGCGCTTGAGCGGCACGACAACGCCCGTGCGCTTTTCGAGCAGACTCGCCCAGCGCTCGAACTCGCTGTCGTCCATGCCCGGCAGGGACGCAAGCGGCGACCAGTTCCCGGCGACAAACGTCATGCCCGATATCGGCCTCCAACACCTTGTGCGCCCAGCGACCCATGTTCATCGTCGCCACCCTTGCGGGAAGTTTCGGCTCATCCTTACGCCGGCAGTTTGAAGTCCGCCACCGAACGGCGCAGATCCGCGGCCAGCTGTGCCAGATTGCCGATCGATTCGGCGGTCTGGCTGGCGCCGACCGAGGTCTGCGTGGTGATTTCCTGAATCACGTTCATGGTCGCGGAAATGTTCGTCGCCGCGGCCGACTGCTGGCGCGCCGCTTCGGAAATGTTCTGAATCAGGTCCGCGAGGTCGTTCGATACTTTTTCGATCTCGCCCAGGGCCAGACCCGCGTCCTCGGCCAGGCGTGCGCCGGCCACCACTTCGGACGTAGTCTGTTCCATCGAGGTGACGGCTTCGTTTGTATCTGCCTGAATGGTCTGCACCAGCGTTTCGATACGCCGCGTGGCGCCCGAGGCGCGTTCGGCCAGTCGCTGCACTTCGTCGGCGACCACCGCGAAACCGCGGCCCGCCTCACCGGCGGACGCCGCCTGAATGGCGGCATTCAGGGCCAGAATGTTCGTCTGCTCGGCGATGTCGTTGATGAGTTCGACGATCGATCCGATTTCCTGCGAGGATTCGCCCAGGCGCTTGATGCGCTTGGAGGTTTCCTGGATCTGGTCGCGGATCGAGTCCATGCCCTGAATCGTCTGGCGCACGATGCCGGCGCCCTTGGACGCGATCTGCACCGAGCGTTGCGCCACGTCGGCCGACTCGGCCGAGTTCTTCGACACCTCGTCGATGGACACCGCGATCTCGTTGATTGCGGCTGAAGCCGAGGTGATCTGTTGCGCCTGATGCTCGGCGGCTTCGGCGAGGTGCATGGCGGTGGCCTGGGTTTCCTGTGCCGAGGTCGACACGTGCAGGGCCGTGTCGTTGATCGTCGTCACCAGGGAGCGCAGCGCCTCGACCGCGAAGTTGACCGAGTCCGCGATCGCGCCGGTGATGTCTTCGGTCACGGTCGCCTTTACGGTCAGATCGCCTTCGGCCAGCGATCCCATTTCGTCGAGCAGGCGCAGAATGGCTTCCTGGTTGCGCTGGTTCAGTTCAGCGGTGACCTGGTAACGCTGGCGCTGGCTGCGGATCTGGCTGAAAATCATCAGGAAGACCAGGACAATCGCCGCGATCGCCGCGATGACGCCGATGAGAAGGTTCGGAAATACGCGCTTGGATTGTAGTTCGCCCAGACGCACGGAAACCGGATCGGCCTTGAGCAGCATGGTCTGCGAGTCGATCGAGGTCTGGTCGGCCGCCTGTTTCACGTCCTGCAGCGCCGAGGCGGAATCGAGCAGCTTCTTGACCGGGTCGCTGACGAGATCGGTCCACTGCTTGTTCATGTCGGTGAGAATCTGGCGCGCGTTCGGGTTGTCCATCGCGCGGATGTTCAGATCCGGATTGCCGCTGATCAGGCCGGCCAGCACCGCGCCGTAGAACTGCGCGTCGCGTTGCAGGCCGTCGGCGGCCGATTGCGCCTCTTCGCCGCCCTGTACGATGGTCTGCACGCGGCGCTGCATGCGGTCGGCGAGCAGCATCTCGCGCGAGGAGATCATCACCTGGCTGGGCGAGCCGTTCTTGTCGGTGAGGATCTTGACCACCTCGTCCATGCGCGAGTTGAGCACGGGCATCTTGCTGTTGAAGTCGGCGGCGACCGCGGTGCTGTTGAGCACCTGTTCCTTGGAGTCGAGAATCTTGGTCGCATTGGTGTTGAGCGGCTGCCACGCCTTGTCCAGATCGGCGATTTCCTTGGCCACGCCGGCCACGTCGCCGTAGCCCTGCATGCCCGTGATCTTGTCGCCCTTGCTGAGCTTGTTGAGCAGATCGTCGATGGTGTTGCGCGTCTGTTCGAGACTCTTGAACGCGTCGATGTTGCCGCCCGCGGCCGCATTGGCCACGGTCGACACCTGCTGCGACAGCACCTGGATCTTGGTGACCAGGGCGCTGGCCTTGGCGTCCTGCGACGCGTTGTAGGTCAGCCAGCCGAAGTCCAGCACGGCGACCACAATCGCCGCGACCAGCAACACTACGAGCAGGGTATTGGCGCCTGCCCGTTCCTTACCGCCTACTGCGCCTGTCGTCACGCTCATAACTTATGCCCCTTGCAAGCTGCGATGACCGCTGCGCTAAGCCGCGGCCTGTACGAAATCGGGCGAACGCACCAAGGTCGCCATGCTGAACTGGCCCCAATGCATTTCGCCCAACGGATATTTCTCGCCGACGAAGCGACCGTAGTGCTCGTCGTCTTCGCCGATGGCCTCGGCACGCTGCTCCTCGGAAAAGCTGCGCTGGCCGAGCACCTCGTCGATCAGCAGGCCGACGCTGCCGCCGGCCTGGCGCACCAGAAGCACACGGCTGGCATCGGTGATCTGCGTGCGTTCGCCCTCCAGATACTGTTTGAGGTCGATCACCGGCACCAGGTTGCCGCGCACATTGGCCACGCCGAGCAGCCAGCCGCGCGTGCCGGGCACGAGGGTGAGCGCCGGCGGGGTCAGAATTTCGTTGACCTCGTTGATGCCGCTGACGAGATAACGCTGGCCAATGCGAAAGCCGATGCCACGCCACAGACCCGGTGCCTCGATCTGCTCGGGCATGCCGGCCACGTGCGCGAGGCTGCGCCGCTCGTAATCGGCGAGCGCCTCGAACGGGGACAGCAGCGGCGAATCGAAGACGGCGGCCATCGGCGATCAGCCCGCGAGCAGTTTCTGGATGCGGCCGAGCAATTCGGACTCGGCAACGGGTTTCACCATGAAATCCTTCGCGCCCTGACGCAGACCCCAGACGCGGTCGGTTTCCATCGACTTGGTGGTGACAATGAGAATCGGAATCGCGGAGGTGTCCGCGTCGCGGCTGAGCGTGCGCGTGGCCTGAAAGCCGTTCATGCCGGGCATGATCACGTCCATGATGACGAGGTCCGGGCGATCGCGTTTGGCCGCGGTAATGCCCTCCTCCGCGCTGGCCGCGCTGCTCACGCGGTGACCGTTCTTTTCCAGCAGCGTGGTGAACACGCGCACATCGGTCGGCGAATCGTCGATGATGAGAATATGCGCCATCGTTTGCCCCTTGTTTGCCCGGATGGCCTCCGCGTTCACTTCGGCGCGACGTGCCGGCGGATCGCGCCGAGCAGCTCTTCGCGGGTGAACGGTTTGGTCAGATATTGTTCGGAACCGACAATGCGGCCGCGCGCCTTGTCGAACAGGCCGTCCTTGGAGGACAGCATGATCACCGGCGTGGACTTGAACATCTGGTTGTTCTTGATCAGCGCGCAGGTCTGGTAGCCGTCCAGGCGCGGCATCATGATGTCGACGAAGATGATGTTCGGCTGCTGATCGGAAATCTTCGCCAACGCCTCGAATCCGTCAGTCGCAGTGACGACGTCGCAGCCTTCCTTTTTCAGCAGGGTTTCGGCGGTGCGGCGGATTGTTTTCGAGTCGTCGATAACCATGACCTTCAGGCCGGCCAGGTTGCCATCTTTCTCAGTGTGTTCCACGTCCAAACCCCCAACCGCAAGGAGTGCATGATGTGCGGATCGGCTCCGCCACGAAGCCCGCACGCTGTGCCGGGCGCCGCGCGAAGCCGCCATCGCGCCTGTTCCGAGCCTGTTTAACCAATACTTAGCAAATATGTCAAGTAAATCCGCTAACTCGTCATTTTTGCTTGGAAAAAACTTGCCGTCATGGCTGGCTTTCGCCAGCGAATGCGAGCCTCGGCCAGCACGTCGCGATGCTAGTATAGCCCCGTATCCACCGTTGCGTGTTTCTGCAATGCCGCAAACAATGCGACAAAATGCCAGCACATCCCGTGCCAATGTCTGCGCGCTGCGGAGCAAGCCCGCATGAGTCCGTGCGTGGCCGTGCTGATGGACCCGATCGAGTCCATCCATGTCGAAAAGGACTCCAGTTTCGCCATGCTGCTGGAAGCGCAGCGTCGCGGCTACGAGTTGCTGTACCTGACCCAGTCCTCGCTGGCTATCCGCGACGCGGTGCCGTGGGCGCAGACGCGGATCTTGCGCGTGCGCGACGACGCCCGCGGCTGGTTCGAACTGGACGCGTCGCACTGGCGCGATTTGCGTGCGGTGGACGTGATCCTGGCGCGCAAGGATCCGCCGTTCGATGCGCAATATCTGTACGACACGATGGTGCTCGAACTGGCGCAGGCCGGTGGCGCGCTCGTCGTCAACGATCCGCGGGCCCTGCGCGACGCCAACGAAAAACTCTTCGCGCTGCGTTTCCCGCAATGCATTCCACCGACCCTGGTCGCGCGCGATGCGGCCGAGCTCAAACGCTTTGCCGCCGAACACGAGAAGATCGTGCTCAAGCCGCTGGACGGCATGGGCGGTCGCTCGATTTTCGTCAGCGCACGCGGCGACCCGAATCTGAACGTGATTCTGGAAACGCTCACCGACAACGGCCGCCAGTTCGCCATGGCGCAACGCTATCTGCCGGAAATCCGCGATGGCGACAAGCGCATCCTGCTGATCGACGGCGAAGCGGTTCCGTACGCGCTGGCGCGGATGCCGCAGGGCGACGAAGTCCGCGGCAACCTCGCGCGCGGCGGCAAAGGGGTGGGCCTGCCGCTGACCGAGCGCGAGCGCTGGATTGCGCACGAGCTGGGGCCGGAGCTGCGCGCGCGCGGCATGTTGTTCGTGGGCCTGGACGTGATCGGCGGTTTCCTCACCGAGGTCAATGTCACCTCGCCGACCTGCATCCGCGAGCTGGATGCGCAGTTCGGGCTTAACATCGCCGGGCAATTGTTCGACGTCATCCAGGCCAAATGCCGGTGAGCGCGGCGGCTCCTGCCATCGGCAGCCGCGAGCGTTTCAGCGTGACCTTCCTGTTCTCGTTGATCTTCCACGGCGTGCTCGCGCTGGGGCTCACCTTCGCCTACGAAAAACCCGCGCCGAGCCTGCCCTCGCTCGACGTTATCCTGGTGCAGTCGGCGTCGGGCCAGAAACCCGCGCATGCCGACTTCCTCGCCCAGGCCAACAACACCGGCGGTGGCGACAGCGAACGCGCGTTGCGCCCGAGCGCGCTGGTGTCGAGCCCGGTAAACAAACCCGATCCGGGCATCGCACCGCGTCCGTTGCGCGCCTCCGCGCCGCGGCCTTCGCCGCCGACGATGCGCGAACTGCTCACCGCGCCACAATCGGATTTTTCCGTGCGCACCGAGCACGAAACGCCTGCACAAACGCCGTTGCCGCAGCCGACCTTGCACAATCTGCTGCAAACAAAACTCGAAATGGCCAAACTCGCCACCGAGATCCAGCGCGAAAGCCAGGCCTACGCCAAACGCCCGCACAAGAAATACATCTCGGCCAACACCAAGGAATACGCCTACGCTGCCTATATGGCCGCGTGGGTCGCCCGCGTGGAACGTATCGGCAATCTCAATTATCCCGACGAAGCGCGCCGCGAACACATGCACGGCCAGCTCGTGCTCACCGTCGCGCTCGCACGCAACGGCGCGATCAAGAGCGTCGATGTCATCCAATCCAGCGGACACCGGATCCTCGACGACGCCGCGATCCGCATCGTGCGCCTGGCCGCGCCGTTTCCGCCGATCCCCAAGGACCAGAACATCGACGAGCTGTACATCACCCGCACGTGGCAGTTTTTACCGGGCGATATCCTGCGCAACCGCTGACGAACCTCGAATAGCCTGCTGCGCTCGACAGCTGGTGCGCCGGCAGTGCTCGGAATCCTCATTTACGCACAAGTAAACTCCGATTCCTGCGCGCTGGCGGCGCGCCTGATTCAATCTAACATCAGGTCATCGCTCGCGACCGCCATTCAGAGGTTCGCGCGCGCATGCTAGTGGACTGTAACGATTGATTCGGGAGTAATCCTGCGCGACGGATCGAAGTATTTCCACTTCACCGGCTTGGTCTGTTTATTGTACTGACGGATGTAGCGCATGAGCTTTCTCTTGAGATCGGA
>JAJXWU010000141.1 GCA_021781425.1 Pseudomonadota bacterium | reverse complement strand
CATCAACGGCGAATTGTGGGGCAAGTACACGGACGGCAACTGGGGCGTGATCTATCCGCGCGCACTCGAAGCGCTCGGCAAGTCGACCGCCGAGCTTCAGCAGATGTTCGTTGCCGGTCAGCTCAACCATGAGGCGCGACATCCGTCGGAGTTGTACGAGTTCGCGCTCGAAGGCGTGGTGATGTTCTGCGTAATGTGGATTTTCTCGTGCAAGCCGCGCCCGCGCTATGCGGTGTCGGGCCTGTTCGCGTTGCTGTACGGCGTGTTCCGCTTCGCTGTGGAGTTCGTGCGTCTGCCCGATCCGCAGCTCGGTTACCTGGCCTGGGGCTGGCTGACCATGGGGCAGCTCCAGTCCGTTCCGCTGATCGTCGTCGGCGTCGTGCTGCTGTGGATGTCGCGGCGCGCGCCGACCCTCGTGCCGGTGAAGGCGGCGGCCTGATGCGGCAGTATCTGGGTCTGCTGCGCGACGTGCTGGAAAACGGCACGGAAAAATCCGACCGCACCGGCACTGGTACGCGTGCGCTGTTCGGCCGGCAGTTGCGCTTCGATCTGGCCGACGGCTTTCCGCTGGTCACGACCAAGAAGCTGCATACCCGGTCGATCGTGCACGAACTGTTGTGGTTCCTGCGCGGCGAGACGAATATCCGGTACTTGAAGGAAAATGGTGTTTCGATCTGGGACGAATGGGCCGATGCGAATGGCGACCTCGGTCCGGTCTACGGCAAGCAGTGGCGAAGTTGGCAGGGAGAGGATGGCAAGGTTGTCGATCAGATCGCCTGGCTGATCGACGAGATCAAACGCAATCCGGATTCGCGACGGCTGGTGGTCAGCGCCTGGAACGTGGCCGAGCTGGCGAAGATGGCGCTGGCGCCCTGCCACTGCCTGTTTCAATTCCACGTAGCACGACCCGCCAATTCGCAACGCGCCCGCTTGTCATGCCAGTTGTATCAGCGCTCGGCGGACGTCTTCCTCGGTGTGCCGTTCAATATCGCCAGCTACGCCCTGTTCACGCACCTGATCGCGCAGGTATGCGATCTCGCGCCCGGCGATTTCGTGCACTCGTTCGGCGATGTGCATTTGTACAAGAATCACGTCGAGCAGGCGCGCACCCAGCTCGCGCGCGAACCGCTACCCCTGCCGGCGCTCAAACTCAATCCGGACGTGCGCTCGATCTTCGATTTCCGCTTCGAGGATATCGCCATCGAAGGGTATAGCTCGCATGCGGCAATCAAGGCGCCCGTGGCGGTGTGAGCGCAATATCCTTAATTGCCGCAATAGACCGCAACTACGCCATCGGCCGCGGCGGTGCGATGCCGTGGCATCTGCCGGACGATCTGAAACGCTTCAAGACGCTCACGTTCGGCAAGCCGGTGCTGATGGGACGCAAGACCGCGCTGGCGATCGGCAAGCCGCTGCCAGGGCGGTGCAATCTGGTGTTGACGCGCGCCGGCGCGGCGCCATTTGCGGATCAGGAACCGGTCGTTTCGCTTGATGCCGCGCTCGCGTTGGCCAACGGCATGGAACTCATGGTTATTGGCGGCGGCGAAGTGTATGCACTGGCGCTTCCGCGGGCGACCCGCTTGCATCTGACGCAAATCGATTGCGCCGCCGATGACGCCGACACGTTCTTTCCGGCGTTCCCCGCACACGCGTGGCGCGAGACCGCGCGCGCGCATCATGCCGCCGATGCGAAACACGAATTTGCGTTCGACTTTGTCGACTACGCGCGCGTCGCCACGGCGTCTTCGTAATCGATGGCCGCCGTCGCGTCCGGCGCACGCGCCATGCCGCGCGCATTCGCGGTCGCGGTGATCGCCGCGGCGACGCCGATATTCGCCACCAGCGCGATCAGTCCGATGTAGACGTTGCCCAGGCCGGGCAACGGATACACCGGCTTGACCCCTTCGATCCAACTCAACGCCGAGCCCAGCGCCATGCCGACGGCCCAGCCCGCGAGCAATGCGCTGCCGCGGAACCAGCGCGTAAACAAGCCGAATGCGATGGGCGGGAAAATCTGCGAAATCCAGATGCCGCCGAGCAGTTGCAGGTCGATCGCGTAATGCATCGGCAGGAACACGACGAAGGCCAGTGCGCCGAATTTCACCACCAGCGAGGTCACTTTCGCGACACGCGCTTCCTGCGCCGTGGTCATGTCGGCGTTGATGTAAGGCCGCCAGATATTGCGTGTAACCAGATTCGCCGCGCCGATCGACATGATCGCCGCCGGTACCAGCGCGCCGAGCGCGATCGCGGCGCAGCAGAATCCGGCGAACCATTCCGGAAAACTTTGCAGGATCAGCGCCGGCACGATGGCGGTGCCCTTGGCGTCCACTTGCGTGGCGATGGCCATGTAGCCCATCAGCGCGATCAGGCCGAGTAAAACACTGTACGCCGGCAGCAGCATGGCATTGCGCCGCAGGGTGCCGGCGTTGGATGCGGCGAGCATGCCGGTGGCGGCATGCGGATACAGGAACAGTGCGAGCGCCGAACCGAACGCCAGACTGGCAAACGGCATCGCCTGGCCGGAATGCAGCAGCATGCCGGCCGCACCGCTTTTCGCAGCAAAGGCGCGGTCGGCGGCAGCGAACACCGCGCCGTAGCCGCCGAGCTTCGCGGGAATGACGATCACGGCGGCGATCACGAAGATGTAGATCATCGTGTCCTTGACGAAGGCAATCATGGCCGGTGCGCGCAGACCGCTGGTATATGTGTATACCGCAAGCACGACAAAGGCCACGATCAGCGCGATCTCGGCGCCCTGGCGCAGGCCGCCGAATCCCATCGCCTCGAACACCACCTGCATGCCGACCAGCTGCAGTGCGATATACGGCAAGGTTGCCAGCACGCCGGTCAGCGCCACCGCCAGTGCCAGCCAGCGATTGTCGTAGCGGCCTTGCGCGAAGTCGGCCAGGGTCACGTAGGCATGGCGGTGACACACATTCCACAGCCGCGGCGCGAAGACATAGAAAATCGGGAACGCGACGATGGTGTAGGGCAGGGCGAAAAATCCGTAGGCGCCGGTGGCGTATACCAGAGCGGGCACGGCGATCACGGTGTAGGCGGTATACAAATCCCCGCCGAGCAGGAACCAGGTGATCGCGGTGCCGAAGCGGCGTCCGCCGAGTCCCCATTCGTGCAGATGATTCAGATCCGCCTTCTTCCAACGCGCCGCGACGAAGCCGAGCAGCGTCACCAGCGCGAAGAAGAACGCGAACACGCCCCAGGCGGTCCAATGCACCGCCGTGCTCATCGCCGCCGGCCCCGATCGACCAACCAGATCAGCGGCGGCAGCAGCAGCAGCCACAGGAACAGATACCAGTAGAAAAACGGAAATCCCCACAGCGCCGGTTCGTTGCGATCGTAGAGCGGCACGACCAGGGTGCCGAGAAAGGGCAACGCGAGCAGCCACAGACGCCGGTTCATAACCACTTGGCCCTTTTCAACAGGATGTACAGAAGTATACAAAGTGCCGCGGTAGCGCCGGTCGCCACCGGATAGGCATGCGCCATGCCCAGTTCCGGCATGTCGCGGAAGTTCATGCCGTACCAGCTCGCCACCATCATCGGCGCGGTCAGCAGCAGGGCCCAGCCGGAGATCTTCTTGAACACGTCGTTCTGGGCGATGCCGACGAGGGCGAAGTTGACGTCCATCGCCGCGGTGAGCATTTCGCGCATGGTGTCGGCGGCTTCATTGATGCGCGTGGCGTGATCGCCGACGTCGCGGAAGTAGGGTCGCACCTCGTCGCGGATCAGGCCCGGGTACAGGCGCACGAGCTGGCTCAGGATGTCCTGCAGCGGCGTCACCGCCAGGCGCAGGCGCACCAGTTCCTTCTTCAATTCGTACAGGCGCACGATGGTGCGGCGCTGGAAATCGCCGGCCAGCACGGCGTGTTCCAGATCCTGCAGGCGCATGCGGAAGTTCTCGACGATCGGCATGTAGTTGTCGACCACGAAATCCAGCACCGAATACAACGCGTAGCTCGGCCCCAGCGCGAGCAACGCCGGCGCGGATTCGCAGCAGCGCCGTGCCTGCGCGTACGAGCGCGATGCGCCGTGGCGCACGCTGACCAGATAATTGCGGCCGAGGAACAGATGCGTTTCGCCGAACTCGACCTTGTCGTGTTCCATCTGCGCGGTGTGCACGGCGATGAACAGCGATTCGCCGTAGACCTCGATCTTGGTGCGCTGGTGCGCGCGGTGTGCGTCCTCGATTGCGAGCTCGTGCAGGCCGAATTCGCGCTGCAGGTTATCGAGCAAAGCCTCGTCCGGCTCGTGCAGGCCCACCCAGACGAAATGCCTGGGATCCTTCAGCGCCTCGCCGATGTCCGCCATTCCGATATCGCGCAACTTGCGCCCGTCGCTGCCGTACACCGCGCAGTTGACCAGCGTGGGCGGGTTGGCGGTTTCCAGCGAAGCAACCGGTGCGTTCATGGCCGGATGATGCCGGAGCGGGTTGGATGGGGCAATGGGCCGGTTGTTACTCTTGCCGCCAATTCACTGCCGCCGCCAGCGCGGCGTGAATCGGCAGCAGCAGGGCGATCCAGAAGCGGTTGTCCTGTGGGAACGAGGGATAGATTTTCAGGAAAAACTCGAACGCAGCGAGAAAGGCGATGAGAAAACTCGTCGCCTTGACGAAGCGCGATGGCTGCCATTGCGCGCGCGCGCTGGCGATCCACGCGGGCAGCAGCAGCAGGCACAGCGGATTCAGCAGCAGAATGTTTTCGTTGTGCCAGGCGGCGACATGGTCGGTGAGTGTCCACAGACCGATCAGCACGAGTCCGCTCACCCCGCAAATGAGGGCGATCAGGCTGGCGCTCGTGGCGAAAGCCGCGCGTGCCCACACCCGCGTACGCCGGCGCGCGAGCGCGAGCAGGCCGAATCCGGCGAGGATGCCAACGGCGAGCGCCTGCCAGACCCAGTCCGGCGGGAATGCTGGCGGCTCCGGCAGGCGGCCGGGATAAATCACGGTTTCGCGCGCGATCAGCGGTACCAGCGCGCCGTCCGCGCCGCGCACCTTCACCTCGCGCACAAAGCGCATGAACTCCATCGGCACGAAACTTTCGGTCCAGTACGACAGGCGCGTGTCGGCGAACGGGCCGAGCCCGGCATCCATCAACACCATCAGGACCGGATCGGGACGCATCAGGCGCAGCGCGTCCATGCGGTAGGTGAAGCCGCGCGATGGCGCGATGAGCTGGGCGTGGATCGCGCCGCCGAGCGCCATGTCGAGCGCGTCGCGCACGCGCGTGGCGCAGTTGGCGGTGAAGTAGTCGTAACGGTACTGTGCGTTTTCCGGGCGCGCGTTCCAGGCCAGGTAATCGCTCAGTTTCGCGCGTTGCGCCGGGGCCAGGTTCAAGTCCTGTTCGACGATCCAGCGGCCTTCGGCGCGGTACAGCGGGAACTCATCGGCCGGATCGTCCACGTCGATGCGGTAGAGCATGCGACCGCGCGCGAAGTTGAGGAAGAAATTCTTCTGCGCGAAATCGAACATGCCGTAGTTGTACAGGCGCTGCACGCCGCTGCCACGGTCGGCGATCAGGATGGCGTTGTGGCCGAAGCGTTCCCACAGTTCGGTACCGGGACCGAACGTGATCAGGGCGACGTCGAGATCGGTGCCGGGTTCCGGCGCGGGCAGCGGCTGCGCGAATGAGAAAAGCGGGAAAAGCAGCAAAAGCCACAGAACACAACAGCAATGTGGAAGCGCTGGGATTCTTGTTGAAGCCATCTCAAAAACGTCGCGGGCGAAGGCGGATTGCGCACCGCCGGCGCGCAGGACGCGGAGTGTACACGCTAGTACATGAGCAGTCCGAGCACCGCCGGGGCGCGAGCTGCCGAGCGCAGCAGTTTTTGGATGGCTTCAGGCGTCGTGGACGCGCACCGCGAACTGCTGCACCCGCCGCGCATCCGCGCGGGTGACGCGGAACGCAAATCCGCCGAGCACGGTTTCCTCGCCGGATTCGGGCAGGTGGCCGAACTCGGCCGTGACCATGCCGCCGACGGTGTCGAAATCCTCGTCCGAGAACGCGCTGCCCAGACGCGCGTTGAAATCGGCGATCGGCGTAAGCGCGTTGACGAGGAAACTGCCGTCGGCCTGCGCCTGGATCAGCTTCTTGCGTGCCGGATCCTCCTCATCGTGCTCGTCGTCGATCTCGCCGACGATTTCCTCGAGCACGTCCTCGATCGTGACCAGACCGGCGACGCCGCCGTATTCGTCCACGACGATGGCCATGTGGTTGCGCGACAGACGGAATTCCTTGAGCAGGATGTCCAGACGCTTGGATTCGGGAATCATCGCGACCGGCCGCAGCAGGCCGCGGATGTTGCACGGCGTGTCCTTGCCGGCGAAACACTTGAGCAAGTCCTTGGCGAGCAGGATGCCGATGATGTCGTCGCTGTCCTCGCCGTGGACGGGAAAGCGCGAGTGGCCGGATTCGATCACCCGGCGCAGGATTTCCTCCAGCGACGCATCGGCCGGCAGGGCGACGATCTGCGCGCGCGGAATCATCACGTCGGCGACGGTGAGATCGGAAACCTCGATCGCGCCTTCGACCATCGACAGGGTGTCATCGGAGAGCAACCCGTTGGTGCGGGCGTCGCGCAGTTCCTCGAGCAATTCGTCGATGTTGCGGGGTTCGCCGGAAACCAGTTGGCCGATGCGTTCCAGCCAGGACCGGGCCGGCGCGGGACTGGGATGTTCCTCGTTCATTTTGCTGCGTGCAAAGCCCTCACGGGCGGTCGTCTAGTGTAGCCGATTGCGGAATTTTCGATATTTTCCCAATCGTATCAGTGTATTGCATGCCGACGCCGGCTACGCATACGGGTCGCCAATGCCCAAGCCGGCCAGTATCCGGATTTCCAGCGCCTCCATTCGGGTGGCCTCGGCGGCGGTCTGGTGATCGTGGCCGAGCAGGTGCAGTACGCCGTGGATGGTCAGGTGCGCCCAGTGATCGCGCGGACGTTTGCCCTGTTCGGCGGCCTCGCGCGCCACGACCGGCGCGCAGATGACCAGATCCCCGAGCAGCGAATTTTTTTCGCCTGGCAGCGGCTCGCAAGGAAAACTCAGCACGTTGCTGGCGTGATCCTTGTGCCGGAACTGGCGGTTGAAACGCCGCCCCTGCGCCGTGCCGACAACGAGGATGTTCACCTCGAATCGACGTCGGCGCAGTCCGGGAATCGCCGCGATCCAGCGCTCGAACGAGGCCCGCTGCGGCACGCCGCGGCGCCCGGTCTCGTTGCGCAAATAGAGCAGTGGTTTCATCGGCCCGCGTACTCGTTTGATCCGTTCGCGTTGAGCGTAGCTCGCATGGCGAGCGAAGTCGAAACGCCAGTCCTTCGACTTCGCACTTTCGGCGCTACGCTCAGGGCGAACGGAAAATCATTCCAATTACCGATTGTTTCCGGATCCCGATTCATGCTGCTCATACGCCCGCACGATCTTCTGCACCAGCGGATGACGCACGACGTCTTTCGCAGTGAAGAACGTGAAGCTGATTCCGTCGACTTCGCGCAATACCTCGTTCGCGTCGCGCAAGCCGGACTTTACGTGCTTTGGCAGATCGATCTGGGTGACATCGCCGGTGACCACGGCGACCGAGCCGAAACCGATGCGCGTCAGGAACATCTTCATCTGCTCGATCGTGGTGTTCTGCGCTTCGTCGAGAATGACGAAGGCGTCGTTGAGCGTGCGTCCGCGCATGTAGGCGAGCGGCGCGATCTCGATCACGTTGCGCTCGATCAGGCGCGTGACCTTTTCGATGCCGAGCATCTCGTACAGCGCGTCGTAGAGCGGGCGCAGGTAGGGATCGACCTTTTGCGTCAGGTCGCCCGGCAGAAAGCCGAGTTTTTCGCCGGCCTCGACCGCCGGGCGCACCAGGATCAGGCGCTGCGCGCGCGAATCGTTGAGCGCGTCCACCGCCATCGCCACCGCGAGGTAGGTCTTGCCGGTGCCGGCCGGGCCGATGCCGAAGTTGATGTCGTGCGTGGCTATCGCGTGCAGGTAGCGCTGCTGGTTCGCGCCGCGGCCGCGGATGGTGCCGCGCTTGACCTTGACGGCGACATCCTGGGCGTCGTCCGCCTTTTCCTCGAGCGCGGCTATGCCTGCTTCGGACAAGCGCAAATTGATCTGCGCGCCGTTCAAGGTTTCGGATTCGGTGACAGCGTACAGTTCGCGCAGCACGCGTTCGGCGAGCGTGACCTTCGGCGCCGCGCCGCTGATGCGGAACAGGTTGCCGCGGCTGGCGATTTCCACGCCCACGCGCAACTCGATCTGGCGCAAGTGCCCGTCGAACGGGCCGGCAAGGTTGGCCAGACGTTCACCATCGGCGGGTTCCAGCGCGAAGTCGCGGTGGGCGAGAGCGGCGGTCATCACGCGTTGGCGGCGGTGGGCAACGCGCCCTGCAGACGTCCGCGCAACGAATTGCTCATCGCCTGCGTGATGATCACATCGACGAATTGGCCGATCAGGCGAGAGTCGCCGGGGAAATTGACGTAGCGCATGTTTTCGGTGCGGCCTGCCATTTCATTCGGATTTTTCTTTGATGGGCCTTCCACGAGAACGTTCTGCACGCTGCCGAGCATTGCTTCGGCGATCTTTTTCGCATTCGCGTTGAGCGTGGCTTGCAGACGCTGCAAGCGTGCGTGTTTGATTGCGTCCGGCGTGTCGTCGGCCAGATTTGCCGCCGGCGTGCCGGGGCGACGCGAGTAGACGAAGGAAAAGCTCTGATCGAATCCGATGTCGTCGACGAGCTTCATGGTTTGCTCGAAATCGGTGTCGGTTTCGCCTGGGAAGCCGACGATGATGTCGGTGGACACCGAAATGCCCGGGCGCACCTTCCGCAACTTGCGGATCTTGTGCTTGAACTCGAGCGCCGTATAGCCGCGCTTCATCGCCGAGAGAATCCGGTCGGAACCGGCCTGTACCGGCAGATGCAGGTAATTGGCGAGCTTGGGCACGTTCGCATAGGCCTCGATCAGCGAGTCGGAGAATTCCAGCGGATGCGAGGTGGTGAAGCGGATGCGGCCGATGGTGTCGATCTGCGCAATCGCGTGGATCAATACGGCGAGGTCGGCGATTGCGCCGTCGTGCATGGCTCCGCGATAGGCGTTGACGTTCTGACCGAGCAGGTTGACCTCGCGCACGCCCTGCGCGGCGAGCGCGGCGACCTCGGCGACGACGTCGTCGAACGGCCGGCTGATTTCCTCGCCGCGCGTGTACGGCACCACGCAGTAACTGCAATACTTCGAGCAGCCTTCCATGATCGACACGAACGCCGTCGGACCCTCGGCGCGCGGTTCGGGCAGGCGGTCGAATTTCTCGATCTCGGGGAAGGAAATATCCACTTGTGCGCGTTGTGTACGTTTGCGCGCGTCGAGCAATTGCGGCAGGCGATGCAGGGTCTGCGGGCCGAACACGATATCCACGTAAGGCGCGCGCTTTACGATGGCCTCACCTTCCTGACTGGCGACGCAGCCGCCAACCCCGATCACCAGTTGCGGATTGGACTTCTTCAGATCCTTCCAGCGGCCCAGCTGGCTGAATACCTTCTCCTGCGCCTTCTCGCGAATCGAGCAGGTGTTGATCAGGATCACGTCCGCCTCGGCTTCGTTTGTGGTCAATTCGAGGTCGTGCGAAGCCGCGAGCACGTCGACCATCTTGGCCGAGTCGTACTCGTTCATCTGGCAACCGTGGGTCTTTATAAAGAGTTTCATTGGAGCGGGTTTGCCGGACATGGCGCGAGCGGATTTCCGAAACGGCGCATTTTAGTGCCGCAAGGCCGCCGACGCCATGAAAATCGGGCTTTGGCACTTGGCAAAGGACTCTACTTGACGGAAACTCGGCCCGTTTCGGGTTCCACGTCATGAAGTCAGCGTTTTCCACAATGCGGATTTTGCGCCTTTTGCCGCCTCTCGCCCTGCTCGCGGGCGGCGGCTTGACGTGCGCGTCCGCCGTGGCGGGCAGCGTGTACAAGTGCCAGGGGCCGAACGGCCAGATCGCGTTCACCAACCGTCCGAACACGTTTACGCAATGCCATGAAGTGTCCAGTTACGTCGAGCGCAAGCCGCCGCCGGCCGCCGCGGGCGGGAAACCGCATTCCGAGTACCGCTCCGAGCCCGCGGCCGCCACTGCCGGAGCGGCTACGGCGGACGTCACACCGAAGCCCGGCGACGATGGGGCGTTCGTGGTGCATCGCGGCGCCGTCTACAAGGTGGTCAGGGCGAACGGCATCACCGAATACACCAACATCCGTCCTGCGACGGGCGCAACGTATCGCGTGCTGTTCACTTACATGGCGACCTGTTACGCCTGCAATCTGCATTCGACGATCAACTTCGGATCCACGCCGTTGAACCTGAACGCCTACAGCGACGAGATTGCCGCGGCGGCCAAGGAGTACGGCATCGATCCTTCGCTGTTGCGCGCGGTGATCCATGCCGAGTCCGCGTTCAAACGTTACGCGGTGTCGGACAAGGGTGCGCAGGGTCTGATGCAGTTGATGCCGGGGACCGCGGCGGATCTGGGCGTCGGCGATCCATTCGATGCCGGCCAGAACATCCGCGGCGGTGCCGATTACCTGGCGCAGCTGCTCAAGCAGTTCAACGGCGACGAAAAGCTGGCTACCGCGGCCTACGACGCCGGCCCGCAGAACGTGCAGAAATACAAGGGCGTGCCGCCGTTCGACGAGACCCAGGTCTACGTACAGCGCGTGGCCACCCTGCACAAACGTTATCGCGCGGCCGAATCGCCGCCGGTCGCCGCTGCCGCGCCCGCTGCCTCGCCGCGCTCGTAGGCATCCGCGCTCACCACCCGGTTGCGCCCCAATGCCTTGGCCCGGTAAAGGGCCGCATCGGCGCGCTCGATCAGGGTGGCGATGTCGCGGTCGTGCGGCAGCATTTCGGCGACGCCGATGCTGATGCTCACGCGCAGGCGCCCCGGCAGATCGGGGATTTCCAGTGTTTCCACGCGCCGGCGCAGGCGCTCGGCCACGTCGACCGCGTGATCGGCCAGGGTGCCGGGCAGAACGGCGAGGAATTCCTCGCCGCCGATGCGGCCGAGCTGGTCGCCGTCGCGCAGCGCGCCCGCGCAGGTGTGCGCGATTTCACGCAGCACGCGGTCGCCGGCCGGATGGCCGAAGGCGTCGTTGATGCGCTTGAATTCGTCTAGGTCGATGGCAAGCACTGTCAGCGGTTCGTTCTGCGCGCGCGCGCGCCGCATCGCGGCATTGGCGAATTGCTGCACGCCGCGCAGATTGGCCACGCCGGTCAGCGCATCCAGCGAGGCCATGCGTTTCCAGTTGCGCAACCGGGCCAATTGCCGGATCGCCAGCAGCGACAGCAAGCCGAGCAGGATCGCG
>JAJXWU010000115.1 GCA_021781425.1 Pseudomonadota bacterium | reverse complement strand
ACCACGCTGCCTAGATATTTGCGTACCAGTTCGGGATGCTGCTTGATTGCCGTCGACATGGAGCAAAACACGACGTCGACGTCTGCCAGTTGCTGGTGCACCGTGGTGTGAACCGAAACCGAATCGAACACCGCATCGACCGCCACCCCCGCGAGCCTGGCACGTTCGTGCAGCGGCACGCCGAGCTTGTCGTAGGTTTCCAACAACTTGGGATCGACTTCGGCGAGGGATTTGGGCCGGTTCTTCGGCTGCGAGAAATAACTGATCGCCTGGAAATCGATCGGGCCGATCTTCAGCTTCGCCCACTGCGGCGGCATCATCGTCAGCCAGTGGCGATACGCCTTGAGCCGCCATTGCGTCATCCACTCCGGCTCTTCCTTGCGCGCCGAGATCGCGCGCACGACGTCCTCGTTCAGCCCCGGCGGCAGGGATTCGCTCTCGATGTCGGTGACGAAACCGGCTTCGTAACGGCGGTTCAACGCGGTTTCGATCTGCTTGCGTTCGACGGCCATGCGTGATCCTTCAGGCGCTCGCCACGCGCAGCGCGATGGCCGCGAAACGCCGGTGCGGCGACGGCCTGAGCATGTCGGCCAGGCTCACGCTCGCGAGCGCAGCGGCGATCGCCTGATTGATGCGCTGCCAGTTCACGCGTACGCCGCAATGCGATTCGTGGCCGCACAGACCGGCCTGCGCGCTGCATTCGGTCATGCCGATCGGACCCTCCATCGCGATCACGATGTCGGCGATGCTGATTTTTGCGGGCAAGCGCGCCAACCGGTAGCCGCCGTTGACGCCACGGAAAGATTCGACCAAGCCCGCCTGCACGAGCTGCTTGAGCAGCTTGCTCACCGTCGGCAGTTCCAGCCGCACACGCTGTGCCAATTCCTGCGCGCGATGCACGCGCCCGGGCGCGGCTGCAAGCGCAGCCATGACTTCGGTGGCGTAATCGGTGAGTTTGCCGACGCGGAGCATGTTCGGGGCCGGTAGCGACGTCTAAAGTGTACCAAATCGGTACTGATTTGGAAAATAGGCGCGGCTGCGGCCGACGCCCTGCGTCAGCGCATCGAGCGTGGGCTGGGCTGGACGGTGCAGGTTCCCGAGCACCGGCAGGCGTTCGAACTCGCGGGCAGATAAGACTCGGCGTGGCAGCCTTTCCGCGCTAGCGCGATGTATATCCGCCGTCGATCACCAGCTCCGCGCCGGTGACGAAACGCGCCTCGTCCGAGGCCAGATACACGACCCCCCAGGCGATGTCGTCCGGTTCGCCCATGTGGCCGAGCGGATGCAGCGCGCCGACCTCACGTTTGCGCGCTTCGACATCGCCTTCGTGTCCGAGATGGTTCTCCACCATTGGCGTCCAGATGAAACCGGGATGAATGGAGTTGACGCGGATCTTGTCGGCAGCGTAGATCAGCGCGTCGGTCTTCGACATCAGGCGTATCGCTCCCTTCGAGGCGTGATACGGCGGCACGTCAGGCGCGCCCACCAGGCCGTAGATCGACGACAGGTTAATGATGCTGCCGCCACCGGCGCGGCGCAGGTGCGCGATCGCGTGTTTGGTGCAAAAGAACGGCCCCTTCACGTTGACGGCCTGCACCCGATCCCATTCGGCCTCGGTCACTTCGTGCGTCGGCTTGTCGATCCCGGCGATGCCGGCGTTGTTGACCAGCACATCGATCCTGCCGAAAGCTTCGACGACCTGCCGCATGAGCGCGCGCACGGCATCCTCGCTGGTCACGTCACAGACGAAGTAACGCGCCTGCCCGCCGCGCTCGCGGATGCCGGCAGCGACGCGTTCGCCCAACTCCGACTGCGTGTCGGCCACGGCGACGCGCGCGCCCTCCTGCGCCATACGTTCGGCGCAGGCACGCCCAATGCCCATCGCCGCGCCGGTAACGATTGCCACCTTGCCAGTCAGTCGCGACATGACGATCTCCACAGGGTTCGGATTTGGACATGATAGCCAGCGCCGCCGGACCCGCATTGATCGCAGTCAAGCCTTCGCCAGCGCTGATCCTCGATGCGGTCCGGCGGCAACGCCGAGGCCCGCACCGATAGACGTCTACGCGCGTTCGAGGTACTCGACGACGCGTCGCGCCAGCACATCCACGGACTCGTTTTCCGTGCGCAGATGCAACTCGGGATCGAGCGGCGGCTCGTAGGGAGAATCCACGCCGGTGAAGTTACGCAGTTCGCCCGCGCGCGCCTTGGCGTACAGGCCCTTGGGATCGCGCCGCTCGCACAGTTCCAGCGGCGCATCGACGTAGACCTCGGCGAAATCGCCGGTGCCAAACAGATCGCGCGCCATGCGCCGTTCGTCGCGGAACGGCGAGATGAAACTCACCAGCACGATCAGGCCGGCGTCGACCATCAGGCGCGCGACTTCGGCGACGCGGCGGATGTTCTCGACCCGATCCTCGGCGGTAAAGCCCAGATCGCGGTTCAGGCCGTGGCGCACGTTGTCGCCATCGAGCAGGTAGGTGTGGCGGCCGAGCGTGTGCAGGCGTTGTTCTACCTGGTTCGCGATGGTCGACTTGCCGGCGCCTGAAAGGCCCGTGAACCACAGACAGCGCGGGTGCTGCTGCAGGCTGGCCGCGCGCGTGGTGCGATCCACGCTCAGCGCCTGCCAGTGGATGTTGGCGGCGCGACGCAACGCGAAATCCAGCGTGCCGCAGGCGGCGGTGGCAAAGCTCTGGCGGTCGATCAGGACGAAGCCGCCCAGCGCGCGATTCTTCGCATAGGGCTCGAACGCGATGGCGTGATCAAGGCTCACGTGCACGTAGCCGACCTCGTTCATCTCCAGCCGCGTCGCCGGCATCGATTCCTGCGTATCGACATCGATGCGATGGCGGATCGCGGTGACGCGCGCGACTGCCGACGCGGGTCCGAGTTGCAGGAAATACAGGCGTCCGGGCAACAGCGGTGCTTCGTCCATCCACAGGATGTGCGCGGCGAACTGGTCGGCGACTTCGGGCGCATCGTGCACGGCAGCGATCACATCGCCGCGCGCGATGTCGATCTCGTCTTGCAGCGTCACGGTGATAGCCTGTCCGGCGACGGCGCCCTGCACATCCTTGTCGCCGTCGAACACACGCGCCACGCGCGTGTACCGCGCCGAGGGCAGCGCGATCACCGCATCGCCCACGGCAACGCGTCCGGATGCGAGGTTTCCCGCGTAACCGCGGAAATCCTGCCCGCCGCGATTGACCCACTGCACCGGCAGGCGCATGGGTACCGCATCCGCCTCGGCCTGCGCCGGCGTGTGTTCGAGAAATTCCAGCAACGTCGCACCGCGATACCACGGTGTGCGCGGGGAGTGCGTGACGAGATTGTCGCCTTCCAGTGCCGACAGCGGAATCGCGGTGGCGGCATCGATGCCGAGCTTGGCCGCGAGCTCGCGGTATTCGGCCTCGATGCGCGCGAAAATCGTTTCGTCGAATTCGACGAGGTCCATCTTGTTTACCGCCAGCACCACGCGACGGATGCCGAGCAGGGCGCAGATATAGCTGTGCCGGCGCGTCTGCGTGAGCACGCCTTTGCGCGCGTCCACCAGCACCAGCGCAAGCGAGGCGGTCGATGCGCCGGTGGCCATGTTGCGCGTGTACTGGGCATGGCCGGGACAGTCGGCGACGATGAAATCGCGCGTGGCGGTACTGAAATAGCGATAGGCGACGTCGATAGTGATGCCCTGCTCGCGTTCGAGCGCAAGGCCATCGAGCAGGCGCGAGTAATCCGGCGGATCGCCGAGCGCTGCCATTTCGTCGTCGCGCAGCAAGCCCGCGTCGTGCAACAGGCGTCCGAGCAGGGTGCTCTTGCCGTCGTCCACACTGCCGCAGGTTATGAAACGCAACAGGTCTGGTGTGGGCGTGGCGGTCATCAGAAGTAACCCTCGCGTTTTTTCGCTTCCATGCTTGACTGCGGGTCGTGATCGATGGCGCGGCCCTGGCGTTCGGTGGTGTGCGCGGTGCGCATCTCCTCGATGATCTGCTCAAGATTCGCCGCGTTCGAGCGCACCGCACCGGTCAGCGGATAACAGCCCAGGGTACGGAAGCGCACGCGCTCGTTGCGCACCTGTTCACCCGGCGCCAGCGTCATGCGCTCGTCGTCGCGCATGACGATGAGCCCGTCGCGCTCGACCACCGGCCGCAGCGCGGCGAAATACAGTGGCACAACGGCAATGGCCTCGCGTTCGATGTAGCGCCACACGTCGAGCTCGGTCCAGTTCGACAGCGGAAACACGCGCACCGATTCGCCCTTGCGCACCCGCGAGTTGTAAACGTTCCACAGTTCCGGACGCTGGCGGCGCGGCTCCCAGCGATGCTGCGCGTCGCGGAACGAGAACACACGCTCCTTGGCGCGCGATTTCTCCTCGTCGCGGCGCGCGCCGCCGATCGCGGCATCGAAGCGGTACTTGTCCAGCGCCTGCTTGAGCGCCTGCGTCTTCATGATTTCGGTGTGCAGGCTGGCGCCGTGCGTGAACGGTCCGACGCCGTCGCGCACGCCATCGGAATTGATGTGCACGATGAGCTCCATGCCGGTTTCCGCCGCGCGCCGGTCGCGGAATTCGATCATCTCGCGGAACTTCCACGTCGTGTCCACGTGCAGCATCGGCATCGGCGGCTTGCTCGGACGGAATGCCTTTAGCAGCAGGTGCAGCAGCACCGAGGAATCCTTGCCAATCGAGTACAGCAACACCGGCCGCTCGAACGCGGCAGCGACCTCGCGCAGGATGTGGATGCTCTCCGCCTCCAGACGGTCGAGCGTGGACAGGTGCGACATGCGCTGTTCCGGAACTCAAGGCCGGGGATGATGGCGGCGCCGGCGCGCCAGCGCAAGGGTACCGGAACGGATAAGCTTATGCCGATGAATGCACACGACCGCGCCGCTGCACGCCTGGATTTCATCCATCGACATTTGCCCAGCGGCAAACCCGGCGCCGCGCCGGCCTCGGCCGATGCGAGTTTCCGCAGCTACTGGCGCGTGCGCGCGGGGGATGCCAGCTGGATCGTGATGGACGCACCGCCGGACCGGGAACCCATCGCGCCCTGGCTCGACATCGGTGCGCGCCTGCGTGTGGCTGGACTGCATGCGCCGGAAGTCTTCGCCAGCGATGCGCAGCACGGTTTTGTGCTGATGGAAGATCTGGGCGATCGCAGCTATCTGCCTGAACTCTCCGATGCCAGCGCCGATGCGCTGTATGCCGATGCGCTGGCAGCGCTGGCGCGCATGCAGGTGATCGACACGGCTGGATTGCCGATCTACGACCGCGCGCAACTGGTCACGGAGCTGGAACTGATGCCGGAATGGTTCCTCAAGCGGCATCTGGACTTTGTGCCGAGTCGCGAGGAATGGGATTTGATCGAGGCCACGTTTACGCATCTGGTGTGGGCGGCGCGCGAGCAACCGCAATGCTTCGTGCATCGCGACTACCACAGCCGCAATCTGATGATCGCCACAGACAACAATCCCGCTGTCATCGATTTCCAGGGAGCGATGCTGGGTCCCCTCACCTACGATCTCGCATCGCTGCTGCGCGATGGCTACATCGCCTGGCCGGATGCGCGAGTGGAACACTGGGTCGAATCGTATCGCCAGCATGTCGCCGCCAACATCGACGCCGCGACCTTCCGGCGCTGGTTCGATCTCATCGGCCTGCAACGTCACATCAAGGTACTTGGTATTTTCTGCCGACTTTTCTATCGCGACGGGAAGGCGGGGTATCTGCGTGACCTGCCACGCGTGCTCGCCTATGTTTTGGATATCGCGAGGCGTTACCCGCCATTGCTTGAATTCGCCACACTGATCGAACGCGCAGTGGGTACGCGCGATGTTCAAGTCCCGAGTTCCGGATCCCGAGTTCCGACTACTCCATGCGCGCACTGATCTTCGCTGCCGGACGCGGCAAGCGCATGCGGCCGCTGACCGAGGCTACGCCCAAGCCGCTGCTTCAAGCCGGCGGTAAACGTCTGATCGAATGGCACCTGGAAAAACTCGCCCACGCGGGCGTGCGCGATGTCGTCATCAACACAGCGCACCTTGCCGATCAGTTTGCCGCGACGCTCGGCGACGGCACGCGCTGGGGGCTGCACATCCTCTATTCGCACGAAGGCGAAGAGCCGTTGGAAACCGGTGGCGGCATGTTGCACGCCCTGCCCCTGCTCGGCGCCGATCCGTTCATCGCGGTGAACGGCGATATCTGGACGGATTTCAATTTTTCCACATTGCCGCAAAATCCACACGGACTGGCACACCTCGTGCTCGTGGACAATCCCGCGCAACATGCGCAAGGCGATTTTGCGCTGCACGATGGACGCGTGCTCGACCAGCAGCAACTAACCTTCGCCGGTATCGGCGTATATCGCCCAGAGCTGTTGGCCGGACAAGCGCCGGGAACATTTTCGCTCGTGCCGATCCTGCGCGCGGCCATGCGTGCCGGAAACGTCGGCGGCGTGCATCACCGCGGCGGCTGGTTCGATATCGGCACACCCCAGCGCCTGGCCGAACTGGACGCGCGTCTGCGCCGCGACGCTCAACTTCCGTAACGCAGCCAGATTTCGGCCTGATGCTCATTGCCGAAGACGCGAAAATCGAAGCCGAGATCCAACGCTTCGAGTTCGGCGAGCTGCAATGCCGGCACGTTCTCGGCTTCGGGTTCGTAGAGGGCGATACGCAACTTCGCCAGCGGGGAATCGCGCAACGCGTGCACGCAACGGATCATCTCTTCCGTCGTTACCACGTTGCCGCGAAAATGATCGACGACCAGGAGTTTACGCGCGTCCACGCGTACGCATTCAGCGGCGATCTCCTGCCAATAGGCCAGCGTGATTGCGGCCGAACTGCGGGTACCGGTCACTTCCGCGAACAAATAACCTGGGCGCCGTTGGAAGCGCAGGATGTAACCTGCAACATAGGCTGGATCGCGGTCCAATTTCATGCGCGCGCCCCATCGTCGCTGTCGAGCATAGCACGCAGAAACGGTACCGTGACGCGCCGCTGCGCGGCGAGCGCGGCGCGGTCGACGCGCTCAAGCAGGGCGGCAAGGCTACCGAGGTCGCGCGCATGGTGCGCGAACAGCCAGTCGAGCACGGCATCGTCCAGTGCCAGCCCGCGCGTGCGTGCGCGTTCGCGCAGCCAGTCGCGTCGGGCCGCGTCGTCGAGCGGCGTCAGCCGCGCCTGTGCGCAGGCCGACAGACGCGAAACCAGATCCGGCAGGGCCAGGCCGATCCGCGCGAGCGGCGCGGAAGCGGAAAACAGCAATGTGGATTTTGCAACGAAGCAGCGATTGTACAGATCGAACAACGCGTGTTCGGCGTCTGCGTTGCCGGCGATTGCGTCCACGTCGTCGAGTGCCAGCAGCTCGCTGCCGCCGAGAGCGCGGATCGATCCGGCGCGGTCGCCGTCCGCGCCGCGCAGCGGCAGGTACTGTGCGCTGCGTCCGGCCGCACTGGCCGCGGCACAGGCGGCCAGCAGCAGATGCGTCTTGCCGCTGCCGGCTGGCCCACTGAGGAAAACCCACGCCGCGGCATTCACCGTCGCCGCCTCGCGCAGCGACGCGAGCACGACGCCATTCGCGCCGGATACGAACGTCTCGAAACGCTGCTGCGCCGGCCAGCGCAGCAGCAACGGCAACTGCGCATTCATGGATCGTGCGGCGGAGTTTCGGCGAGGGCCGTTGTCTCCGCGCGGCCGCTGCCATACAGCTCACTGGCGCGGTAGCGCTCGTGTGCATAGCGCAGCAGCACCATCGCCACCGACGCGATCGGCAGGGCGAGCAGCACACCGAGGAATCCGAACAACTCGCCGCCGGCGAGGATCGCGAAGATGACCGCCAACGGATGCAGACCGATCTTCTCGCCGACCAGACGCGGTACCAGCACGTAGCCTTCGATAAGGTGGCCGACGCCGAAGACAATCAGAACCCCGATGACGTGGATCCAATCGTGATATTGCACGAGCGCAGCAATCGTGCCCATGAGCACGCCGGTGATGGCGCCCAGATACGGCACGAAACTGATCAGTCCGGCGATAATGCCGATCAGTGGACCGACATCCAGGCCGAGCGCGAACAGGCCGACAGCGTACATCACGCCGAGCACAATCATCACCGACAGCTGCCCGCGCAGGAATCCGCCGAGGGTTTCGTCGGATTCGCGCGCCAGACGCACCGCGACCGGTTCGATCGAGCGTGGCAGCAAGTCGTGCAG
Organism: Pseudomonadota bacterium; assembly: GCA_021781425.1. Lineage (GTDB taxonomy): Bacteria > Pseudomonadota > Gammaproteobacteria > Xanthomonadales > Rhodanobacteraceae > Rudaea. The sequence continues at coordinate 3,188 of JAJXWU010000115.1, read as the reverse complement.
GCACGCGATCATGCGGCGCCAGTCGCGCAGCAGGTAGAAGAACGCGACCGGCACAATCAGTACGTGCACGCACCACGTCACCAGCGCAAAGCCTGACTTGGATACGCTTGCCAGAAGCGTGGCCGCCAGTCCACCGGCCTCCTTCCAATGCTGCTGCAATACCGCTGCGAGTTGCTGCGTATCGGGCATTTCCAGCGCCAGATAGAACTTCGCGTTGAGCCAGGGCACCGCATCGGTTTGCAACCAGGCGATCCAGTCCGGAAGGCGCCGGATGAAGGTTGCGACCTGGTATTGCAGGTAGGGAATCAGCCACAACAGGACGAGGATCAGGAGCAGGGTCAGCGTCAGAAACACGATTGCGGCAGCCACACCGCGGCCCAGACGCAAGCGCTGCAGGCGTGCAACCAGCGGATCGAACAGATACGCGAACGTCGCCGCGATCGCGAACGGCGTGAGCACCGGCGCGAGCAGCCACAGCAACACGCCGAACAGCAGCGACAAGGCGAGCAATTGCCAGCGCAGCGCGACCGTCATGCGCCCACCTTGCGCCAGCGCAGCGCCTTGCCGGACCACACCACGACGTATTGCAGGCCGCTAACCGCAGTAAGGACGGCGGTAAGACCGATCATCACGTCAAGCAGGTGCGCCGGCAGATCGAGCCAACTGCTCAAATGCAACAATTGCATCAACACATAGAGGATCTGCACGCAGGTCGTCAGCTTGGACAGGTGCGTGGGCTGCGCATGGATGCGCCCGATCAGGTTGTGCCAGGCCACCGCGCCGGCGACGATCACCACGTCGCGGCCGACCACCAGCCAGGTGAGCCAGGCCGGATGCGCGCCAACCAGGCCGAGGGTGAGGAAACACGCCACCAGCATCAGCTTGTCAGCGATCGGGTCGAGCAGGCCGCCGAGCCAGCTTCGCCAGCCGCAGCGCTTGGCGAGGAAGCCGTCCAGTGCATCGGTCAAGCCGGCGATCGCGGCGACGACAACCGCCATATCGTAGCGCGCATCGCGGATCAGCCAAACCAGCGGCACGACCAGGACCATGCGCAACACGGTCAGCACGTTCGGTAGATGCCGCCACACGGTCGCTGGCGCCGCAGCCGTCATCGGTTATTGCGGCCGCAGGCTCAGTAACGCGTCGACGCCGTCGACCGGCGGCTTGGCGTTGTCCACCTGCAGCGACGAACCGGCCAGAGAATCGAGCAGGCGGTGCAGGGGGCCGGTGACGTCCAGACGCAGCTCCACGCCGTCGCCACGCGCCTGTTCGGCCTGCACGCTGCGCACCAGCTCGTTGCGCGACAAGGCGCCGACCGCGCGCGCGTAATCCGCGGCCGAGTGCAATCCGGCAATCCGGATGTGGAAGATTTGCGCCTGCGTATCGGCGGCCGCCTGAATCGCCTGTGCATCGCTGCCAGCCGGCGCAGTGCCCAGACCGAGGCTGGCGACGAGTTTGTCCACCGCGGTGCGGTCGAACTGCGCAACCAGACTCAAGCGTATCTGCGACTTACCGTCGGCGGCCGTGACCACGTCCTGCGCGTATTGATATTGCTGCACGTAGTTGGCGGCATCGGCAACCGCCTGTGCCACGCCGGGCCGCGCCAGCACCGCATTGTCGCCGCCGGTGAGCTTGACCACGACCTCGGCCAATGCACTCTTGAGCGCCCCGGCGCGCTCGGCGTCGGACTGCGTATTGACCGGTACCTGGCCGGTGTAGAGGCCCTCGGCGTGCGCGCACGGCGCCAACAGCGGCAGGACGAGCAACGGCCCGATCAGGGCGAAGCGGCGCAACACGGCGACAAGGGTCATGGCATGGACTCTGGAAACCCGCCCAGTCTGCCCAATCGCGGCGCGAACGTCTATCATGCACGTCCCGTTTTCGCGATCCGGCCCATGTCGTCGTCGAAGGAAGCCCTCACCTACCGCGCCGCGGGCGTGGACATCGACGCCGGCGAGGAAGTCGTCGAGCGCATCAGGCCGCTGGTCGCGCGTACTTTCCGCAAGGAAGTGATGGCCGGATTGGGCGGCTTCGGCGCGTTGTTCGAATTGGCCGGCCGCTACAAGGACCCGGTGCTGGTGTCCGGCACCGACGGCGTCGGCACCAAACTGAAACTGGCTCAGCAACTCGATCGCCACGACAGCATCGGCATCGACCTCGTCGCCATGTGCGTGAACGACGTGCTGGTGCAGGGTGCCGAGCCCTTGTTCTTCCTCGACTACTTCGCCACCGGCAAGCTCGACGTGGCGACCACGGTCGCGGTGATCGGCGGCATCGCCCGCGGCTGTGAGCTGGCCGGTTGCGCCCTTATCGGCGGCGAAACCGCCGAGATGCCGGACATGTATCCGGCGGGCGAATACGACCTCGCGGGATTCAATGTCGGCGCGGTGGAAAAATCCGCGCTGATCGATGGCGCGAAAATCCGCGCCGGCGACGCCATTGTCGGCATCGCTTCCAGCGGCCCGCATTCCAACGGCTATTCGCTTATCCGCAAGATTCTCGCCCGCGCCGGCAACCCGTTCGATCTGGATCTGGGCGGCGTGAAACTCGCCGACGCGCTGCTGGCGCCGACCACGATCTACGTCAGGCCGATCCTGCAGATGCTCGGTCAACACGACATCCACGGCATGGCGCATATCACCGGCGGCGGCCTGACCGAAAATATCATCCGCGTGGTGCCGGATGCACTCGGCATCGCGCTCGACAGCAGCGCGTGGAAATTACCCGCGGTGTTCGACTGGCTGCAGCGCGCGGGCAATGTCGCCAAACCCGAGATGTGGCGCACGTTCAACTGCGGCATCGGCTACACCGTGATCGTTGCGCGCGAATCGGCGGCCACCATGATCGACGCGCTGGTCAGGCTCGGCTTGTGCGCATGGACGATCGGCGAGATCGTGCCGGCACGCGACGAACGCGTGCACATCTCCTAGACGGCGCACATGTTCGATGTCGTCGTGCTCGCCTCCGGCCGCGGCAGCAACTTCGCCGCCTTGCTTGCCGCGCAGCGGCGCGGCGAGTTGCCGATCCGCATCCGTGCGCTGCTCTCGGACAAGACCGCCGCGCCTGCGCTGGACATCGCACGCGACGCCGGCATTTCCGCGATTGCGCTGACGCCCGCCGACTTCGCCGATCGTGCCGCGTTCGACCACGCCGTGTTCGCGCGCGTCGCCAAATTCCACCCGAATTTG
>JAJXWU010000235.1 GCA_021781425.1 Pseudomonadota bacterium | reverse complement strand
GACGCGACACCGCCCGCGCCGTATCACCTCGTGCCGAACGCCGACAGCCTGCTGGACAAGACCGACCTCGTCTTCGTCGATGCGATCGGCACGGGTTTCTCGCACGGTTTTCCGAACGCGAAGGACAAGAAGGACAAGGACGCCAATCCCGACAAGCGCTTCTGGGGAACCGATGAGGACATCGACGCCTTCGGCCGCTTCGTGCAGCGCTACATCACCAAGTACAACCGCTGGAATTCACCCAAATTCCTGTTCGGCGAATCCTACGGCACGCCGCGCTCGGCGGGCCTGGTCAAGTGGTTGCAGGACAACGGCATCGCCTGCAACGGCGTGGTGCTGCTTTCCTCCATCCTGAATTACGCCGAACACCTGCCGGGACTGGACATCAACTACGTGAATTACCTGCCGTCGTACGCGGCGATCGCCTGGTATCACGACAAGCTGCCGAACAAGCCGGCGACGCTGGAGCCGTTCCTGACCCAGGTGCGCGACTTCGCGCGCGGCGATTATCAGGTCGCCCTTTCCAAGGGCGCGGCGCTGTCCGACGCCGAACGCGACGCGATCGCGGAAAAATTGCACATGTATACCGGCCTCAGCGTGCGCTACCTGAAGGAGGCGAATCTGCGCGTGAACCCGAGCCGCTTCCGCAAGCAATTGCTGCGCGGCGAGCGCCTGACCATGGGCCGCTACGATGCGCGCTTCGAAGGCGTGGATTCGGATGCGGCCGGCGAGAATCCGGAAACCGATCCGTCGGATACGGGAATTTCCGGCGCGTTCACCGCGGCGTTCAACGATTACCTGGTGCGCGAGCTGCACTATCCGAGTGACGTGCCGTACAAGGTGGTGTCGTCGGCGATCCGTTCCTGGGACTGGAAGCACAAGGTGCCAGGCTCGAACTGGCCGGTGCCGCTGCCGATCATGGTGAACGACCTCGGCACGACGATGCGCGAGAACCCGCACCTGAAGGTGCTCTCGGCTAACGGCTGGTTCGATCTGGCCACGCCGTTCTTCGCCACCGAATACGATTTGGCGCACCTCGGCATCGATGCGAAGTTGCGCAACAACCTGACGATCACCTACTACCCGTCGGGGCACATGGTGTATCTGAACGTGGATGCGCTAAAGCAATTCAAGAAGGATCTGGCGAAGTTCTACGACAGCGCCACCGCACCCTAGCGCGTCAGGAACCTGACCAGGAAATCGGCCACCTTGCCGTAAGGTGGCCGCATCAGCTTCATGCTGGTCCAGCGCGCCTGATACAGCACCGGCTTGGCCTTGCTCAGGGCGAGAAAGCCCGCGCGGCCGTGATAGGCGCCCATGCCGGACGGGCCGATGCCGCCGAACGGCAGCGCGCTTTGCGCGAAGTGCATCACCGTGTCGTTCACGCTCACGCCACCGGCGATGGTGCGCTCGAGCACGCGCCGCGTGCGCGCGCGATCGCGGTCGAAGTGGTACAGCGCGAGCGGCCGCGGCCGTGCATTGACATAATCGATCGCCGCGTCCACCGAATCCACGCCGACCAGCGGCAGGATCGGGCCGAAGATCTCGTCCTGCATCAGCGCCAGATCCTCGCGCGCGTCCAGCACCAGGGTTGGCGGCAGCACGCGCTGGCCGGCGTCGCCCGCGGCGAGTTCGACGATTTTCGCGCCGGCGGCGTGGGCCTGGTCGAGATAACCTTTCAGGCGCGAATACTGGCCCGCGTTGACGATGCTCGAATAATCCGGATTCGCGACGATGTCGCCGCCATAATGCCGCGCGAGATACTTTTTCATTTCTTCCACGAACGCCGGAATCGACGCCTTCGGCAGCAGCACGTAATCCGGTGCGATGCAGGTTTGCCCGGCATTGAGGAATTTGCCGGCGGCGATACGATCGACCGCGGTGGCGATGGGATAATCCGGCGCGACGATGGCCGGCGACTTGCCGCCGAGTTCCAGCGTCACCGGGGTCAGGTTCGGCGCGGCGGCGGCCATCACCTTGCGTCCGACTGCGGTGGAGCCGGTGAAGAACAAATGATCGAGCGGCAGTGCGGAGAATGCGGCGGCGACTTCCGGTCCGCCGAGCACCACGGCGACGCGGTCGGCGGGGAAGACTTCGGCAAGCAGCGCCTTGAGCAATTCCGAGGTGCGCGGTGTGTGCTCCGACGGTTTGAGCATGACGTGATTGCCCGCCGCGATCGCGGCGATCAAGGGTTTCAGCGCCAGGTTCACCGGATAATTCCATGGCGCAATGATGCCGACCACGCCGAGCGGCTGGTAGCGGACCTGTGTCGTCGCCGGCCAGAACAGCCAGTCTGCCAGCGCGCGCCGGCTGCGCATCCAGCCGCGCAGGTGCGCTCGCGTGTAGTCGATTTCCTTGAGCACGGTGAAGGTGTCGGACAACAATGATTCGTGCCGCGAGCGGCGGCCGAAATCCGCGCTCATCGCCGCGGCGAATTCCTCGCTGCGCGCCTTGAACGCCGCGCGCAGGCGCTTGAGATCGTTCATGCGTTGCGCATAGTCGGGCACGATGCGCTTCTGCGCCGCGCGCAGGCGCGCTAGCGTGGTGTTCAAGTCGGTCGAGTTGGTTGTGGTATCCATGCGGCGAGTGTAGCGCGAGACGTGTGAGGGCAATGCTACCATCGGTGTCGGTAAAGCCGTTCGCGTTGAGCGTAGCCCGCCAGCGAGCGAAGTCGAAACGCCAGCGTCCTTCGACTTCGCACCTTCGGTGCTACGCTCAGGACGAACGGAATCCTGTCATCTTGGATGCGTTATCGAATGAACATCCGCCCCTACCGCAGCCAGCTTCCGCGCCTCGGCGCGCGCGTCTACGTCGAT
>JAJXWU010000068.1 GCA_021781425.1 Pseudomonadota bacterium | reverse complement strand
GTTGATCGGAACGCCATCAAACGTTTCGGAGAATTGGCCGCTGCTGAACGCACGAAACGTGATATTGGTACGAACGCTATTGGCCGCCGGCGAGCGCACGTTGATCGAGGGGGTTCGCTCCAGCAGGTTCTGGACGCTCAGCATGGGTGAGGCAAAGCGTATCGCCGATGGGCCGATGACGGACTCGCTGTAGGCCGCGCCCATGGGTATCCGCGTCAACGACAGCTCCTTCGCGATCACCTGGACCGTCGAGAGCGTTTGCGCCTGATCTTTCTTTGAGGCCTGCTTTTCTGATTTCTTCTGGCTTGACTGTGCGGGCTTGCCCTGCGCATGCGCCGACGGCACGGCTACCGCCATGACGCCAGCCCCCCCAAATGCCAGACAAAAAAACGCAATTCGAAAGACGTCCACGTGAGTCTCCTTGATGCCAAAGGGAATATGAAACTACGGCGCCGAACATCCGATACGTACGTAATTTATGAGCGGTGGATGACGTTTTGGTGACGTTGAATTTGGACGATGCCGATTCGCGGCAAGTGAACCTTCGAGTCAATGCCCGGACCTTTCCTCCCGACCGGGGGTGCGATTTTCGCGTGCTTCCAACAGCCTACGCGGCGGCTCGCCGACCCGCATGCCATCGCCTCCCACGTGGGAGCATATACGGGGGGGCATCCGCCAGCAACGAGGTCGCGATGTTGCAGCGATTCAGCCGGTTATGTGAAGCCCTTGACGTGCGCTTCCGCTCGCGATCGAACGCCCGTTCCGAATGTCGATGCGCGCACAAATCGACTGTGTTGGCGGTCAACGATTTTCCTGCGCGTAATCGCTAGTGTGCCCGAACCACACAGGCGGAGCATGCCGATGCGATCGTGCGTTGCCGCAATCCGGTTCGGCGGGATCCGCCTGTTTGTGGCGATCTGGGCGCTGGGCCTCGCGGTTCAAGCGGTCGCGCAGACGCAATTGAGTCATTTTCCCGATCCGATCTTCCACGATGGCTATAACGGCTTGAGCGCCGCCGGTGCGGCGAACATCGGCGCGTCGGACGCTTCGCGCTTTCTCGCCCAGGCCACGTTCGGGCCGACCGACGCCGACATCGCGAGTCTGCGCACTCTCGGCTACCAAGGCTGGCTCAATCAGCAATTCGCAGCAACACCGACTTACGAAACCACCGATCTTCCGGGCAAACCGAATTCAGCCTATTTGAACTGGATCTCGAACGTCCTGCACGAGCAGATCGGCCAGAACAACCGACAGGAAGCCTGGTTTCTCGGCGCATTAGGCGGTCCGGATCCACAGAACAATTCCATTATCCACACAGATCAATTGCGCCAGCGTGTGGCCTTTGCGCTCAGCGAAATCTTTGTCATCTCAGACCAGAACGCCACGCTGAGCGGCTATCCGCAAGGCATGGCGTGGATGTACGACTTGCTGGTCAAGGACGCGTTCGGCAATTACCGGCAACTGCTGCAGGATGTCACGCTCTCGCCCGCGATGGGCGTGTATCTGAACATGATGGGCAATCAGCGTGCCAATTCCGCGATGAATATCCATCCCGACGAGAACTACGCGCGCGAGATCAATCAGCTTTTCAGCATCGGCCTGGTGATGCTCAATCCCGACGGTACGCCGCAGATATCCGGCGGCAAGCCGATTCCGACTTATACCCAAGGCACGATCACCAATTTCGCGCACGTGTTCACGGGCTGGAACTGGTCGGATTGCGATGCGAATGGAAATGATAACTTCCAGTACTGCGGGGCCGACCAGGGCGGCGCGGGAAATCCGCCTTATGGGGCCAATTACCTCACGTCGATGGTGGCCTACGACCAGACCGATCCGGTCAATGGTTCTCCAAGCTATCACGATAACGGCACCAACCTGCCGGACGACATCCAGAACAAGCAGCTGCTGAGCTACCCCGGTGCGGCGATGAGCAGCGGCGAGACTTCGCCCGGCATGCTCGGCCCCGGCGGCACAGCCGCCAGCGATCTTGCCTTCGCGCTGGACAACATCTTCAATCATCCGAATGTCGCGCCCTTCGTCAGCAAGCAGTTGATCATGCGTCTGGTGACGAGCAATCCGAGTCCGGCGTATGTGGCGCGCGTGGCCGCGGTGTTTAACGCCAATCGTTCGAGCGCGACGCAACTGCAGGCCGTGGTGCAGGCGATCCTGCTCGATCCGGAAGCGCGCTATGGCGAATTCTGGAACCCGACGGCGTTCGGCAAGCTGCGCGAGCCGCTGCTGGTCGTGACGCATTTCTGGCGCGCGATGGGCGCCACGCACGAATGCGGGCAGAACGTATCCGCCAGTGGCAACAGTGCTGCAACGAACTACGCCAACCAGCCCTATCGTTACGCCGGCTACAGCAGCGCGTGGGCGACGAACGACAATCAGTATGGCGTTGGCGTGGATCAGGCATCGCTGGATGCACCGACCGTGTTCAATTTCTTTAAACCCAGCTTCATGCCGCCCGGCGAAATGACGTCGCTCGGTCTGGTCGGGCCCGAGTTCCAGATCAGTACGGACAGCATCATTGCCAATTCGAGCAACACGACCGAGAACCGGGCCTACAACCTGGATATCAGCGATACCTGCTCTTCTGGCGATACGTTCGGCGACGTGAAGATCAATCACGCCCAGGACGCGGCCCTTGCCGGGAGCGCCAACGGCGGGCTGTCCGACCCGGCAACCGCACTGATCGCCGAATACAACACGCGCTTCATGTCCGGGCAGATGTCTCCTTTCATGCAGCAGCAGTTGCACAATGCCGTTGACGTGATCGATTCCACCTACGGCCCGGACTGGAAAACCCAACGCATTGATCGCGCGCTCTATCTCATTTCGATTTCGCCTGAATACATGATCCAGAAGTGAGGAGAACGAGCCATGCAAACCGATCGCCGCAACTTCATCAAACAGACCTTGTGCGCTGCGCTCGGCGGAGCCAGCGTGTACTCCGCGCTCGGCAGTCTGCAGCTATTACAGGCGGCCACGCGCGCCAATTATTCCTTCAACGACTACAAGGCGCTGGTCTGCGTATTCCTGTACGGTGGCAATGACAGTTTCAATACGGTCGTGCCGTATAGCACGTCTGCATTCAACGGGTTCTACGGCGCCAACGGTGTGCGCCCCGCGTTGCAGTTGACGCAATCGCAGCTGCATGCGCTCAGCGACCCGGGCAGCACGTCCAAAGACGGCGTCCAGTATGCTCTCCACCCGTCTATGCCGGATCTTGCCGCGCTGTTCAACGGCGGGCATGCAGCGATCATTGCGAACGTCGGCACTCTGGTCGCGCCGGTGACGCAAAGCCAATACCAGAACGGCAACCCGATGCTGCCGCCGCAGTTGTATTCGCACTCGGACCAGGAGGCCTACTGGCAAGCCTCGCCACCTTCCAACCAGCCGATCACCGGCTGGGGCGGACGCATTGCCGATCTGGTCGCCAGCTCGAACACGGGCGCGGCGCCGATTCTCACTGGCCTGAGCGGCGCCGACGCCTTCATGCGCGGGCAGAGCGTCAACGGCTACATCATGAATGCCAACAGCGCCGCGACGCTCAACTTGCCCTATGATCCGGGCACCGGACTGCAGACGGGATTCAGTGCCCTGTTCGGTGCAGGTACGCAGGCCAATGCGCTGGAGCGCACGTTTGCCGCGACCATGAATCATTCGCTCGCGACGGCCGGCATCATCAATTCCGGAATCGCCGGCGCTCCGACGTTTGCTTCGTATTTCACCAATCCGACCGGCTATGACATCGACACGCAATTGCAAACGGTCGCGCAGTTAATCTGGGCCGCGAACAATGGGATCGCCGGGTTTACCGGGATGACACGGCAGGTGTTTTTCGTTACCACAGGCGGTTATGACACGCATAGCAATGAGCTGGCCGCACACGGTACCGCGGGCAACCCCGGGATTCTGGATCTGCTGTCCAAATCGCTGGCCGGCTTCTATAACGCCTTGAACAGCGTAGGGTTGGCGAGCAAGGCGACCGCGTTCACCTGTTCGGATTTCGGCCGCACCATGACCAGCAACAACGGCGGCACCGATCACGGCTGGGGCTCTCACCAGTTCGTCGTCGGCGGCGCGGTGCAGGGCGGAAAGTTCTACGGCAACGGCTGCGGTTTCACGGCGGAATCGAATTTCGGCGTGGTGATGCCGAGCCTGACCAATCCGACGCCGCCGCCGAACGTATACGGATCTTCGCCCAACCTCAACGATTCGGGCGACGGTATCGGCCGCATCATTCCCACAACCTCGGTGGATCAGTATGCGGCGACGCTGGCGCAGTGGTTCGGGTTGAACGCGAGCGACATTTCGCTGATTTTCCCGAGTCTCGCGAATTTCTCGAATCCGTCGAACTTCCTCGGATTCCTGGGCTGAGGTTCATACGCGTCGGCGCAAACGCCAGCCGGCGAAGGCGGTCAACGCAAGTGCAAGCAACGTGGCAAACGCCGTGCCGATGGCGGGCGTGCCGGACAGCGATGGCGGCGGTTGTGGCGCCAGCACGTTGATCGTTCCATACATGCCTTTGCCCGGTTGACCGTGAATTTCGCAGTAATAGCCGATGTTTGCGGCGGACGGGAAGGTCACGCTGGCTACCCAGATGGATGAACTCGGCGCGCCGCTGCCGCCCGGCTGGCCATCGCAGCCGCGCGCGCAGCGGAACGAGTTGTCATCCGCTTTGACATTGTGAAAGCCGCCCTTGTTGACGAAAACGACCGTGTCTCCGGGCGCAATGCTGAGGAATTTCGGCATGAAGGCGAGGCCGGCCGAGCCGCCGACATTCACGACGAAGACGTTGGCGTGCACGGCCTGGCAAAACACAATGCTGGCCAGCAGTCGCACCGCACCTGAAAGGATTCCCCGCATTGAAAAATCCTAGCGGATTGCCGATCGCGGCGCTGTGATTTTGCTCAAGGTTTCAACGCCGCGCGAATGCACCGTGGCAAGCCGTGGCGTGCCGGCACAGCGTAGCGCGCCCACGCGCCGTTGCAGGTGCGTGGTGCGGTCGCAGCCGTTATGCTATCGGCATCGGCTCATTGCGATTTTCGGAAAAATATACTATGCGACATTTTCCACCCGTTTCCCTGATCGGCGCACCCACCGACATCGGCGCCGGCGACCGCGGCGCCGCGATGGGTCCGGAGGCGCTGCGCGTGGCCGGCATCGCCGAAGCGCTGATCGCGCGCGGCCTCGACGTTGCCGACCGCGGCAATCTGTTCGGCCCGCTCAATCCCTGGCTGCCGCCCAGCGCCGGTTACCGGCATCTGACCCAGGTCGTGGAATGGAACCGCGAAGTCATGCGCGCGGTCGCTGCGGAACTCTCGCGCAAGCGTCTGCCGATCCTGCTCGGCGGCGACCACAGCCTCGGCATCGGTTCGATCACCGCCGTGGCCAATCATTGCCGCGCTGAAGGCAAGACGCTGCGCGTGCTGTGGCTGGATGCGCATGCCGATTTCAATACTTCGCAAATCACCCCGTCGGGCAACATCCACGGCATGCCCGTGGCCTGCCTGTGCGGACTGGGACCGCGCGAATTGACGGAACTCGGCGGCGGCGCACCGGCGATCGAGCCCGGCTGCATCCGTCAGCTCGGCATTCGTTCGGTCGACGCCGGCGAAAAGCGCCTCGTGCACGACCAGGGCCTGACCGTGTACGACATGCGTTACATCGACGAAGTCGGCATGCGCCGCACGATGGAAGCCGCGCTCGCCGACATGGATGCGGACACGCATTTGCACGTGAGCTTCGACGTGGATTTTCTCGATCCGGACATCGCTCCGGGCGTGGGCACCACCGTGCCGGGCGGGCCGAACTACCGCGAGGCGCAGCTCGTGATGGAGATGATCGCCGACACCGGACGCCTGGGTTCGCTCGACATCGTCGAACTCAACCCCGCGCTGGACGAGCGCAACCAGACCGGCAAACTCGCGGTCGATCTGGTCGAGAGCCTGTTCGGCAAGTCGACCTTGATGCGGGAATGACGCGTCAGCCGCCGGGCTGCTCGAAACCGTCGTAAAAGATGTCGTCGGTCGTGTTCAGGCAGCCCACCGGTGCCGCATTGCTGTCGGCGACTACGCCGTAGGGCGCGACGGCGCTGATCTGGATCGGACTGAAGGCCCGCGTGTTCTGCCCGCAACCGGCGATGTTGCAGTAACTCATGATGGATCCGGCGCCACTGGCGGGGCAACTGGTCGTGGCGCCGCCATAGCAGCCTGGCCCGTTTGGAGGAGGAGTGCTTTCGCCGTTGTAGCAGATATCAATCGTGTTGGTTGCCACGGCATACTGCCCGGTCGTAGCGTCGGTGCAATGCGTGTGATCCGCGCCGAAATTGTGGCCGAGTTCGTGGTCATAGAGTCCTGCCGCGCCGCTGCCATCCGGATCGAATGTAATGTTGGAAAATACCTGCACCACGGCATAGCTGCCGCCTAAACTCGCGTTTTGACAATACGAATTTATCCAAGCGATGCCTGACGCGCTGCAGCTGTTGCCGGAGCATGGGCCGAGTCCCGACAGAAGCACGGCAAACGAGCGCGTGATGTAGTTTGGGCCTGGGGTGCTGTAGTTGGCCTGCCAATAACTTCCAAAGTTGTTCAAGTCGTTGCCGTCTGCCGGCACGTTGGTGGCTGCATAGGTACCGCTCGCATAAGGATCGGTTGCCGTGGTCCTGTAGATCGTCGTGCCAAGTTGCAGTTGCACGAGCACATCGCGCTCGTACATCAGATTCATCACGTTGATCATGTTCGCGATCCAGTTGCCTGCGCTGGTCGTGTTGTTGCTGAACAGGTTCGACATGAACGCGCTGTCGGTATCCACCGCGATGGTGGCGAAGCGCAGCGCATGCGAAGTTGCTGCAGCGGCCACGGCGCTGCGGCTGCTGGCGATCTTGAGCTGCCGGGCGGGGTCATTGACCGACGTCGCGTGCAGATCCGCTTTGTCGTTACCGCATTGGAAATCGAGCTTTACGCCTTTTGGAAGCGCAGATTCCCGTGAGAGTGCGGAGAATTCGATGCTCTCGGAACCGGCGCGGGAGCGCAGTACAAACGAGCCTTCCGGCCCGTCGCCGCTGCCCGATACGAAGGAACCATCCGGATTGAAGGCCAGCGCCACACGTGCGCTGCCGTCGTCGGTATAGCCACGCAGGAAGATCAGATTGCTGCGCGGCACTTCCTGCTTGCCGTTGGCACCGATGACATACAGGTGCGCGCCGGGTGCGTAGATTTCCGCGCGCTCAAAGCGGACTGTCGCACTATGGTTCGGGCCAGCCGGGAATCCCGTCACGATCAGCGCGTGTGCGGGAGGAAGCGCGGCCAGCCGCGCGATTGTGGCGCGGCTGAACGTGCCGCCGGCAGCGGCGGTCGCACTGAACGAAAGCAAGAAGACCGCAACCCAAAAACCGATTCGAGGCTTCATGGCTGACACCCGTCGTAGGGCAAGGTGCCGCCAGTCTATTCCTGCGGTGCGATAAACGCATGTGAAGGATTTGGCAGTCCGGCACTAGTCGGCCGGATCCGGCACGAAGCGGTTCGGAAACGGTTGCGGTTCGCGCGCAAGCGGACGTGGCGCCGGAATCACGCCGCGCGCGACGAGGTTGCGCCAACTGTCGTACCAGATCGAATCGATCTCGTCCGGCTGCGTGCTGGCGCGCACGAATTGCGTGTAGCGCACCTCGGAGCGTTCGCGCGCGCCGTGGCCGGTGCCCAGCGGTTCCTGCGGCGCCGGAATCGGGCGCATGGCCTGCGCCATCGCCGGCGCGGCGCCTTCCGCCTTGGCGCGTGCCATGTCCGAAGAAGGCGCTGCGGGAGTCGCAGTCGAGTGCGCAGGGGAATAACGATCGGCGAGCGGCGCTTCGGCGCTGATCTTGTTAGGTACGTTGCCCTGGCGCCAGACCGGTGGCTTTTCGCGGAACACGGCCACGCCGATCACGCCGACATTGGCGGGCCGCCCGGTGCGCGCAGCGTAGCTATTCGACAGCGCGGTGAAGTTGAATTGCGCGATCTGCGCCAGGCTCTTGCGCCAGCCATCAACTTCGGTGGAATCGAATGCGCCAAGAACATAACCAGATTGATCCGGGCTCGCGGTTTCGCCAGAAATTGCATTCACTCCATCCACTGACAGCACGGCCAGCACGCGCTGGCCGCTGCGATTCGTCAGGCGCACGCCATAGCGATGACCTGGCATGCCGGCGATGTAGAGTTTTCCGTCGTGCTGATAGGCGGGCAGGGTGGTGCCGGTATCGCGGTCGATCACGCTGACATCGACCAGCATGCCGGCATGGGCAGTGGCGGAAACGGACAACGAAGCGACAACGGCAAGCGCAAGCAGGGTTTTCATGGAAAGCTCCATCGTGACGGGAAGAACGATGGGGTATGCAACGCGGCGGAGTTCCGGGCGGGGTTACGCTTGCGGTGCAGATCGATGCGGTATAGCCTATGCGCATAAATGCTGCGCATGCGAGGTGTGCCATGAGCCGTTCGACCGCACTCAAGAAACCCACTAACGTGAGCATCAACAGCGATCTTCTGGCGGATGCCCGCGAGTTCGGAATCAACTTGTCGGCCGAGCTCGAGCAGCGCCTGACCGAAGTCGTGCGCCAACGACGCGCCGAGCAGTGGTTGCGCGACAATCGCGACGCGATCGAGGCGTACAACCGGCACATTGAAGAACACGGAATGTGGAACGAGGAGTTCCGAACGTGGTGATTCGACGGTTCGACGTATTCCGCAACGAGAGTTCACATACAGCGCGGCGGTTCCCGTTTTTTCTGGTCGTGCAATCGGATTTGTTGAGTGGCCTGCATACCTGCGTCGTCGTTCCATTGGGCAAACCGTCCGTCGTCAAGAACAAGCTTGCGCAAACGCTGATCCCGGTTCTGGAAGTCGGCGCGGAGTCGTACGTCATGTATACGCCGGAGCTGGGTGCGGTTCCGGCCGCGGTTTTGCGCAAACGTGAAACCAATATCGAAGCTCAGCGCAACACCATCGTGCGAGCAATGAATTTTCTGTTCGAAGGTATTTGACGTGTCGAAAACCCGCATCCTCACCGGCATCACCACCACCGGCACGCCGCATCTGGGCAACTACGTCGGTGCGATTCGTCCGGCGATCGCGGCCAGCCGCGATGCGAACGTGGAATCGTTCTACTTCCTCGCCGATTACCACGCCCTGGTCAAGTGCGACGATCCGGCGCGAGTGCAGCGCTCCACGCTGGAAATTGCCGCGAGCTGGCTGGCCGCAGGCTTGGATCCGGAAAAAGTATATTTCTACCGGCAGTCCGACATTCCCGAAATCCCGGAGCTGACGTGGCTGCTGACCTGCGTCACCGCCAAGGGTCTGCTCAATCGCGCGCACGCCTACAAGGCTGCGACCGACGCCAATCGCGCCGTCGGCGAAGATGCCGACGCCGGCGTGACCGCCGGCCTGTACATGTATCCGGTGCTGATGGCGGCGGACATCCTCATCTTCAACGCGAACAAGGTGCCGGTCGGCCGCGACCAGGTGCAGCACATCGAGATGGCGCGGGATATCGGTCAGCGCTTCAACCATATCTACGGTTGCGAATATTTCGCGCTGCCCGCGGCGGCGATCGAGGAAAGCGTCGCGACGCTGCCCGGCACTGATGGCCGCAAGATGAGCAAGAGTTACGACAACGCGATTCCGCTGTGGCTGCCGGAAAAAGAGTTGCGCAAGGCGATTCTCGGCATCGTCACCAATTCGCAGGCGCCGGGCGAGCCGAAGAATCCGGACGAATCCAACATTTTCGCGATCTATCAGGCGTTCGCAAATGTGAATGAAACCGCGGCGATGCGCAAAGCGTTCGCCGACGGCATCGGCTGGGGCGATGCGAAACAGAAGGTGTTCGAGCGCGTGAATGCGGAACTCGCGCCCATGCGCGAAAAATACGACGCGCTGATCGCCAAGCCGGGGCACATCGAGGAAGCCTTGCAGGCCGGCGCGAAGAAGGCGCGCGAACTGGCGCGGCCGTTCGTTGCGCGCCTTCGGGAAGCGGTGGGGCTGCGCGATCTGCGCATAAAACCGCAATCAATCGCGCCGATCGGCTTCGATACTGCCAAAGTCGGCAAGCCCGCGCTGCAACCCGTTGTATTCCGCGATGCGGGTGCTTTTGCGTTCAAGGTTGTGGATGCGAAAAAAACCGTGCTGGCCGAAAAAGGCGGATTTGCCGATCCGAAAGCCGCGATGGCAGCAGCGCGCGAGGCGATGGCGGGATTGGTGAACGCTTGAGTTTTCCCTTCTCCCGCTGGCGGGAGAAGGTGCCGAAGGCGGATGAGGGTGGTCTTGCAGGGTCAGTATGAATACCACCCTCACCCGGCGCGCTGCGCGCGCCGGCCTCTCCCGCCAGCGGGAGAGGCGGATTTCAGTCCCAGGCGGTGAAACGGGCTGCCGATTTCGCTGGCGGCTTCCGCACCACACAAAACCGGTGCCCGGTCGGCGCCTGCATCACCCACCAGCGCTTGACGAATTGGATGCGTTTCGCGCCAAGCGCTTCCAGGCGCGCGACTTCGCCGTCGAGATCGTCAGTCTCGATGTCCAGATGGATGCGCGCATCGTGATCGACCTTTTGCAGCAGCAGAAAGGGCTCATCCGCGTCGGTGGCGAGTTCCGCGTATCGGCCGTCGCCGTCCTGGTCCGGATTGGCGACGGCGCGGCCGAGCGCGCGGCTCCAGAATTTCGTCGCCGTGTCCAAGTCGTCGACTTTGCAGTCGATGACGAAGGCGCTGATGCGGCTCTTGTGCATCAATGCGGAAGAGCGAGATCGTCCAGCAATGCCTTCAGGAATCGCGCCGCCTCGCCGCCGGTGCTGGCGCGATGATCGAAGGTGAGCGAGATCGGCATGCGCCGGTGCACTTCGATGCCGCCGATCACGGCGACGACATCGTGGCTGAGCTTGCCTGCGCCGACAATGGCCACACACGGCGGCACCACCACGGGGGAAGCGTAGCGGCCGGCAAACATGCCGAAATTGGACAGGCTGATGGTGTAGCCGGAAAGTTCCGATGCCGGAATCGAGCGATCCTCTACCTGCGCGCGCAGACGCTTGACCGCCGCGCGGATGCCGGCGCCGTCGAGCACGTCGGCGTTGCGCAATGCCGGTACGAACAGGCCGTCCTCGGTATCCACGGCGATACCGATGTCCACGTGCGGATGCAGGGTGCGGGTGAGGTTCTTGCCGTCGAACCACGCGTTCAATGCGGGTACCGCCTTGCACGCGGCGACGATAGCGCGGATCAGGCGTGCGGTGATGTCCTGCTTGCCGATCCAGGCGTGCAGGTCGGCGTCGTCCACAATCGTCGTCGGTACGACATTCGCATGCGCGTCGGCCATGACCCGCGCCATGTTGCGGCGCACGCCCTTGAGCTGGTCGGGCTGGCCGTAGACGAGGTTCGCGGCGGGCGGCGCGGTGCGCATCGGTTTGCCGGAAGCCGATAATGCGGTTCTTGCACCGCCCTCACCCGCCAGCGGGAGAGGCGAAGTGCGTGGCGCTGTTCCCCCTCTCCCGCTGGCGGGAGAGGGTTGGGGTGAGGGTGTCGGTCTTGCCGTACCCGCCGCGGCGGCATTCTTCACATCCTGCATGGTGACCGCGCCATCCGCGCCGGTGGCCGTGACGCGCGACAAATCCACGCCGAGCTTGCGCGCCGTTGCGCGCACGGCGGGCACCGCCTTCACACCGCCGACGCTGGCGGCTTGCTCGACGATGACCTGATTGCCGGACACCATAGCCCCGACCACGGTGCCTTCGTCCTCGCGCAAGGTTTCCGTGCGCGTCGTGTTTTCGCTCCCTGTCCCGCTGGCGAGAGAGGGCTGGGGTGAGGGTGGCGGCACCGCCTTGGGCGCTGAAGCGTGATGATGTCCGCCCGCCGCATTCTCGGCGCGCTGCTTTGCGTTCGGATCGAGCTCGAACTCGGCCAGTGCCGCACCGGTGTCGATCACGTCCCCGGCCTTGCCGTGCATCTTGAGAACCTTGCCGGTATAGGGCGAGGGCACCTCGACCACTGCCTTGGCGGTTTCCATCGATACCAGCGGCGCATCGAGCTTGATGCTGTCGCCTTCCTTGACCAGCCATTCGACGATGGTGGCGTCGGGAAGGCCTTCGCCGAGATCAGGCAGGTGAAAAGTCTTGATGTTCAACATGGCAACCTCAGGGCAGATGCAGCAGGATCAGGGCGACGATGGCCGGCAGTGCCTGCACGAAGAAAACCTTGCGATGGATCGTCCAGGCGCCGAAGACGCCGGCCGCGATCACGCATGCGAGAAAGAAAATCTTGACGTGGAAATCGTCGCTGGCGAGTCCCCAGACCAAACCGGCGACAAGAAAGCCGTTGTACAGGCCCTGATTGGCTGCCAGCGTTTTCGAGGCGGCGGAAAATTCCGGCGTGAGTCGGAACACGCGGCGTCCCGCCGGCTTGTCCCAGAGAAACATTTCCAGCACCAGGAACCAGGCGTGCAATGCCGCGACGATGCCGATCAGGATGTTGGTGAACAAAGCCATGTTCAACCCGCCGCCAGCGTGAGTTTCGCCGCGGCAACGATCCGCGCCGTGCTTGGCAATTGCTTGTTTTCGAGCCGGTACAGCGGCGTGTGCACATCCCAGCCGGTGACGCGCGCGACCGGCGCGAGCAGATCGTACAGGCATTCCTCGGCGATGCGCGCCGCGATCTCGGCGCCGAAGCCGGCGGTCTTCGGCGCTTCATGCACGATCACACAGCGGCCGGTTTTCTTGATCGACTCGGCGATCGTGTCGAAATCCAGCGGAGTCAGCGTGGCGAGGTCGATCACCTCGGCGCTGATGCCTTCCTTCGCCAGCGCATCGGCGGCTTCGAGGGATTCCTTGACTTGCGCGCCCCAGGTGACGAGCGTGATGTCGGTGCCGTCGCGCAGCACGAAGCATACGTCCAGCGGCAGCGCCTCGCCGTCGTCCGGCACTTCTTCCTTGTATTGGCGGTAGATGCGCTTGGGCTCGAAGAAGATCACCGGATCCGGGTCGCGGATCGCGGCGAGCAAGAGGCCGTAAGCGCGCGCCGGCGACGACGGCAGCACCACACGCAGTCCCGGCACGTTCGTGAACAGGTGTTCGTTGGCTTCCGAGTGGTGCTCCGGCGCATGGATGCCGCCGCCCCACGGCGCACGGAACACCGCCGGACACGTGATGCGTCCGCGCGTGCGGTTGCGCAGGCGTGCGGCGTGGCAGCAGATCTGTTCCATCATCGGATAGATGAAGCCCTCGAACTGTGCCTCGGCTACCGGCTTCATGCCCTGTGCGGCGAGGCCCACGGTGACGCCGGCGATGGTGGTTTCGTCGAGCGGTGTGTCGAACACGCGCCACTCGCCGAACTTTTCCGAAAGGCCTTGCGTGGCGCGGAACACGCCGCCGTTGACGCCGACGTCCTCGCCGAGCACGACCACCGACGGGTCGCGCTTCATCTCGTGGGCGAGCGCCTGGGTGACCGCTTCGATCAGGGTGATTGCGGCCATCAGTGCGCTCCCTTCTCGAGTGCAAGCGCTTCGTCGCGTTGCCTTGCCAGATCTGCCGGCAATTCGGCGAATGTGTAGTCGAACATTGCGGTGACCGGTTGCGGTTTGGTTTCGAGGTAGGCGTTGACCTCGTTGTCCATCCATTCGCCGCATTCGGCCTGCCACGCATCTTCCATTTTCTGATTCCACGCTTTTTGCGTTTCGAGCCAGACGCGCAGGCGTTTGAGCGGATCCTTCTTCCACGCCTCCTCGACTTCTTCCTTGCCGCGATAGCGGCGTGCGTCGTCGGCGGTGGTGTGATCGCCCAGGCGATAGGTCACGCACTCGACCACACTGCCGCCGTCGCCCCTACGCGCGCGCTCGATGGCGCTGCTCATTGCCTGGCGCACGGCGATGATGTCGTTGCCGTCGACCTGGATGCACGCCAGTCCCGCCGCGATGCCCTTTTGCGCCAGGGTCTTGGCGCCCGACTGGATCTTGCGCGGCACCGAGATCGCCCATTGGTTGTTGACGATGGCCGCGACCAGCGGCAGATCGCGCGCGCCGGCGACGTTGATCGCGCCGTAGAAATCGGACTTCGAGGAACCGCCATCGCCGATGGTGCACACGGCGACGCGTTTTTCGTTGCGGATCTTGAACGCCAACGCCGAGCCGGCGGCGTGCAGGCATTGCGTACCAATCGGCACCGACCACGCGAAATCGTGTTTTGCCGGCTCGTTCTGGTAATCGTTGCCGCGCTCGTCACCGCCCCAGTACATGTACACGTCGCGCGGGCGCACACCGCGGTAGAGCTGCGCGCCGTATTCGCGGTAGCTCGGCGCCAGCACGTCTTCGGGCCTCATCGCGCTGCCGATACCGACGTGAGTCGCCTCGTGGCCGAGGCAGGAGGCATAAGTGCCGAGCTTGCCGGTGCGCTGCAGCGCGATCGACTTGGTGTCGAACACCCGCGTCGATGCCATCAGTTTGTACAGCTCGACCATGTGCCCGGTGTCCTGCGCGAAGTCGGGCAGGTCCTTGCGCACGAGCTTGCCTTCGGCGTCCAGGTATTGCAGGTATTCGATTTCAAAAGTCGCGGCGATGGGCACGGCGGAATTCCTCAGGGCAGCGCATTAGTAAAGCGTGCCGCGCCGTTCAAGGCAAGGACGGGCGCAAAAGCAGCCATGCCGGTGCGGATTCAAACCGGCGTTTGATCGGATGCGATTTGACGCGTGTCAATGGCGATGCCGCGCGCGAGCACGTACCATTGACCCTTCCGCAGCCACGCCGTCGGAATCCCGATGTCCACGTCCAACCAGCGCGAACTCGAAGCCGGCATCCAGACCGACCTGCGCGACCGGCTGACCTACGGCGGCTACTTGCAACTGGATACGCTGCTGGCGGCGCAGAAGCCGCTGTCGAAGCCGCCGCACCACGACGAGATGCTGTTCATCATCCAGCACCAGACCTCGGAACTGTGGCTGAAGCTCATCGTGCACGAGCTCGGTGCCGCACTCGAACATCTGCGCGGTGACGACGTGAATCCCTGCCTGAAGATCCTGGCGCGGGTGAAGCAGATCCAGCGCCAGTTGTTCGAGCAATGGGCGGTGCTGGAAACGCTCACGCCCAGCGAATACGCGCAGTTCCGCGACGTGCTCGGACCGGCATCCGGCTTCCAATCGCTGCAATACCGGCTTGTGGAATTTCTGCTCGGCAACAAGAACGCGAAGATGGTTGCCGTGTTCGCGCACGCGCCGCAGGATCAGGCGCGGCTGCGCGAGGTGCTGAACGCGCCGAGCCTGTACGACGAATTCCTGATGTACCTGGCGCGTCAGGGCCACGCCATTCCAGCCGTGTGCCTCAAGCGCGACTGGCCGAAGCCGCACCAGCACAATGCGGAGCTGATCCCGCCGCTCAAGCGCATTTACGAGCAGCCCGACCGCTTCTGGGCCGAATACCACCTGTGCGAGCAACTGGTGGATGTGGAGGAAAGCTTCCAGCTCTGGCGCTTCCGGCACATGAAAACGGTCGAGCGCATCATCGGCTACAAGCGCGGCACCGGCGGCTCGTCGGGCGTGGAGTTCCTGAAAAAAGCGCTGGAGCTGACCTTCTTCCCGGAGCTGATCGACGTGCGTACCGCGATCGGCGCGGCGTGAGCGGCGTGAGCGGCGCTTTCGTCCTAAAATGAGCGTTTGCACAGCGATGCGGAGAAAACCATGAGCGCACAACCCAAGGTCGGCATTCAGCCGCCGCATTTCGAAAACCCGATGGGTGTGGATGGTTTCGAATTCGTCGAATTCGCCGCGCCGGATCCGCAGCGTCTGCACGACCTGTTCCCGCGTCTGGGATTCGCCGCGGTGGCCAGACACAAATCCCGCGACATCACGCTGTACCGCCAGGGCGGGTGCAATTTCCTGGTCAACGCCGAGCGCGATTCCTTCGCCGCCGACTTCGCGGCCAGGCATGGTCCCAGCGCCTGCGGTTTCGCGATCCGCGTGAACAAGCCGGCGCAGTGGGTGCGCGAGCAGGCGCTCGAGAACGGCGCCGAAGCGGTTGGCGCCAAGGAAGCGAGCAAGGCCGTGCCGGCGCCGGTCATCAAGGGCATCGGCGATTGCATGCTCTACCTGGTCGATCGCTACGGCGCCAAGGGCAGCATCTATGAATCCGACTTCACCTTCGCGCCCGGCAGCGAGCGCCATCCGAAGGGGTTCGGCCTGACCTTCATCGATCACCTCACCCACAACCTGCATTTCGGCAACATGGCCAAGTGGGCGGGCTACTACGAGCGCCTGTTTAATTTCCGCGAAATCCGCTATTTCGACATCAAGGGCGCCAGGACCGGCCTCGTCTCCAAGGCGATGACCGCACCCGACGGCATGGTGCGCATTCCGCTCAACGAATCGTCCGATCCGAAATCGCAAATCAACGAATATCTGGACGAATACAAGGGCGAGGGCATCCAGCACATCGCCTGTTTCACCGACAGCATCCACGAGACCGTCGAGGCGATGCGTCGCGCCGGCGTTGAATTTCTGGATACGCCGAACGCCTATTACGATGTCATCGACACGCGCATTCCCAATCACGGCGAGGACGTCGCGCGCATGCGCGCGAACAAGATCCTGATCGACGCCGATGCGGAAACGAAGAAACGTCTGCTGCTGCAGATCTTCACCCAGAACGCGATCGGTCCGATTTTCTTCGAGATCATCCAGCGCAAGGGTAATGAGGGATTCGGCGAGGGCAATTTCCAGGCGCTGTTCGAATCCATCGAGCGCGAACAGATGCGGCGCGGCGTGCTGTGATCGGGCTGAAATACCAGTCCGGTTTCGGTAACGAATTTGCCACCGAAGCGATTCCCGGTGCGTTGCCGGTCGGTCGCAATTCGCCGCAGCGCGTCGCGCACGGACTGTACGCCGAGCAATTGTCCGGCACGGCGTTCACGGCGCCGCGTCACGCGAACCGGCGCAGTTGGTTGTACCGCATCCGTCCGGCGGCCGTGCACGGTGGCTTCGAGCCGTTCGAACAGGCCGCGTTCCACAACGATTTCGGATCGGGGCCGGTCACGCCCGAGCGTTTGCGCTGGGATCCGCAGCCGTTGCCGAAAGCGCCGGCCGATTTCGTCGAGGGTTTGTTCACGCTGGCCGGCAACGGTGGCGCCGCTGCGCAAACGGGTGCAGGTATTCACGTTTACGCGGCCAATCGTTCGATGCAGGGCCGATTTTTCTATGACGCCGACGGCGAACTGCTGATCGTGCCGCAGCAGGGACGGCTGCGCCTCGCCACGGAGTTGGGCATTCTCGAAATCGAACCGCAGGAAATCGCGGTGATTCCGCGCGGTGTGCGCTTCCGCGTGGAATTGCCTGATGGCGTGGCGCGCGGCTATGTGTGCGAGAACTTCGGCGCGCTGTTGCGCCTGCCCGATCTTGGTCCCATCGGCAGCAATGGCCTGGCCAATCCGCGCGATTTCCTCACGCCCGTCGCGGCGTACGAGGATGCGGAAGGCGAGTTCGAACTGATCGCCAAGTTCCAGGGCCATCTGTGGCGCGCGGCTATCGGCCACAGTCCGCTCGATGTCGTCGCCTGGCACGGCAATTACGCACCGTACAAGTACGATCTGCGCCGACACAACACGATCGGCTCGATCTCTTACGATCACCCCGATCCATCGATCTTCCTGGTGCTGCATTCGCCCAGCGACACGCCCGGCACCAGCAACCTGGATTTCGTGATCTTTCCGCCACGCTGGCTGGTAGCGGAGGATACGTTCCGACCGCCCTGGTTCCATCGGAATATCGCGAGCGAATTCATGGGTCTGATCCACGGCGAATACGACGCCAAGGCCGGCGGCTTCGTGCCGGGCGGCGCTTCCTTGCACAACTGCATGACTGGCCACGGTCCGGATGCGGCCACGTTCGACAAGGCCAGTGCGGCCGATACGCACAAACCCGACCACATCGTTGACACCATGGCGTTCATGTTCGAGACGCGCGCCGTGATCCGGCCGACGCGGCAGGCGCTGGAATCGCCGCAGTTGCAGGCCGATTACTGGAAATGCTGGCAGGGGCTGCGCAAGCAGTTCAAGGCACCTGTTTGACATCATGATGCAACATGGTGCATCATGATGAGATGCGCACCACGATCGACATTCCCGAACGCGAGCACGATCTGTTCGTAAGCCTCGCGCACTCGCAACGCACCAGCTTGAGCAAGCTCGTGGTCGAGTTGGCGCTGCGCGGGCTGAAGGCACCTGCGCGCGTTGCGGAGACCGCGGCGAAGTACACCATCAGCCCGGTTACCGGATTGCCCCTGTTCCGTTCGGGCCGGCCGATCACAAGCGACGACGTCAAAGCGCTCGAAGACGAATTGTGATCGATCTGCTCGATGGCAACGTACTGGTAGCGCTCGGGGACGGCAGTCATGTTCATCATGACGTCACGGAGCGCTGGTTCGCCAGGCGTAATCGCGCGTTTGCGACCTGCCCGATCACCCAGGGCACGCTGTTGCGCATGCTTTTGCTTGGGCGCGTCGTGGAGAATATTTCCGAAGCAGCCCGTATTCTGGACGGTTTCCTGAAGCATCCACGGCACCGTTTTTGGCCAAATGATCTCGGTTACGATGCAGTGCGCATGCACGGCGTGATCGGCCATCGCCAGGTCACCGATGCCTACCTCGCCGCATTGGCGCGCAAGCACGAGGGCAAACTCGCCACGCTCGATCGCGGCTTGGCCGCCTTGCATCAGGACGTGGCCGAACTGATTCCGGTTTGAGGACAAGAGCATGAAACTGGCAAGCCTGAAGGAAGGCGGCAGAGACGGCACGCTCGTCGTCGTCGACCGCGGACTCAAACGCGCGGTGCGCGCGACCGACATCGCGCGCAGCTTGCAGGCCGCGCTGGAGGATTGGGGCAACGCCGCGCCGCGCCTGAACCGCGTGTACGAATTGCTCCACGCCGCCGGCAAGGCGCAAACGATCAACGGCGAGGAAGTTTTTGCGCTTGATCCGATGGCGCTGGCGGCGCCGCTGCCTCGGGCCTACGAATTCGTGGACGGATCGGCCTATCTGCCGCATGTCGAGCGAGTGCGCCGCGCGCGCGGCGCCGAAGTGCCGGCCAGTTTCTATACCGACCCCTTGATGTACCAGGCCACCAGCGCAGGATTCCTCGGGCCGTGCGATCCGGTGCTGGCGACGAGCGAGGACTACGGCATCGACATGGAAGCCGAAGTCGTGGTCGTCACCGACGACGTACCGATGGCCGCAACGCCACAGCAAGCCGCGGCGCACATCCAGTTGATCGGCCTGGTCAACGATGTCTCCCTGCGCAACCTGATTCCGGCGGAATTGGCCAAGGGCTTCGGTTTTCTGCAATCCAAGCCGCGTTCGGCGTTGTCGCCGGTGTTCGTCACGCCGGACGAACTCGGCGCGGCATGGCGAGACTGCAAGGTGCATCTGCCGATGCGCACGTGGATCAACGGAAAATGGTTCGGCGAGGCCGATTGCGGCGTGGACATGCAATTCGATTTCGCGCAACTTATCGCGCATGCGGCCAGAACACGCCCGCTGTCCGCTGGAACCATCGTCGGGTCGGGCACCATCGCCAACCAGGACACGGCCAGGGGCGCCTCCTGTCTGGCCGAGCAGCGCACGGTGGAAACCCTGCGCGACGGCAAGCCGACCACGCCGTTCCTGAAGTTCGGCGACAGCCTGCGCATCGAGATCACCGACGCTGCCGGGTGCAGCATTTTCGGGGCGATCGAACAGACCATCGAGCAGGCGAAACGCCCCGGTTGATACCGCCTTTTGATTTTTACCTGCATCTGCGGCTAGTCTGCGCATACCAAACCGGTGGACGGGGAGATCGGAGATGGCCGCCGAACGTCTGAAACTGTACGGTTACTGGCGCTCCAGCGCCGCCTACCGGGTGCGCATCGCGCTGAATTTGAAGGGCCTGCCCTACGAAGTCGTGCCGGTGCACCTGACCGACAACGGCGGTGCGCAGCACGCCGATGCTTTCCGCAAACTCAATCCGCAGGAACTGATTCCGGTCCTGGTCGACGGCGAGCGCATCATCCGCCAGTCGCTGGCGATCATCGAATATCTGGAAGAAACCTACGAAGGTACGGCCAAGCTGCTGCCGACTACCGTGCGCGAACGCGCGCGCGTGCGCGGACTCGCCCAGATCGTCGCCTGCGACATCCACCCGCTCGGCAATCTGCGCGTGCTGCAATATCTCGAACGCGAATTCAACACGCCGCAGGTCGAACGCGAACGCTGGGCGCAGCACTGGATCCGCGAAGGCTTCACCGCGTTCGAGCGCCTGTTGGCTGAAAATCCGTCGACCGGCCTCTACTGTGAAGGCGACGAACCGTCGATGGCCGACATCTGTCTGGTGCCGCAGGTCTACAACGCGCGGCGCTGGTCGGTGGACCTGAAGTCGTTCCCGACCCTTCAGCGCATCGACGCCGAATGCGCCAAGCTGCCGGCGTTCGCGAATGCGCGTCCGGAGAACCAGCCGGACGCGCCCAGGGCTTAGTCAGAACGCCGCCGCATCGTAGGCCTCAGGCATCGCCGCATTGCCGCCTTCGGAAAGGCGGATCTTGAGCGCCAGGCCATCGCGTGAGTCGGCCTTGGCCAAGGCCTCTTCGAGTTCGATCTTGCCATCCTTGTACATCGTCATCAGCGCCTGATCGAAGGTCTGCATGCCTTCCTGCAGGCTGCGATCCATCGCTTCCTTGATCTCGTGGACCTGGCCGCGCCGGATCATGTCGCGGATCAACGGCGTGTTCAGCAGCACTTCGGCCGCGGGCAGGCGGCGGCCGTCCTTGCCGATGACCAGGCGCTGCGAAATCACCGCGCGCAGGTTCAAGGCGAGGTTCATCAGGATGTTGCGGTGCGCCGATTCGGGGAAGAAGTTGAGGATGCGCTCGAGCGTCTGGTCGGCATTGTTCGAGTGCAGCGTGGCCAGGCACAGGTGACCCGTTTCGGAAAACGCGATCGCCGCCTCCATGGTTTCCACGTCGCGAATCTCGCCGATCATGATGACATCCGGCGCCTCGCGCATGGCGTTCTTCAGCGCCTCGTGGTAGCTGTGCGTATCGAGTCCCACTTCGCGTTGGTTGACCACCGATTTCTTGTGCCGGTGCAGATATTCGATTGGATCCTCGATGGTGAGGATGTGGCCGGACACGTTGGTGTTGCGATGATCGATCATCGATGCCAGCGTGGTCGACTTGCCGGAACCCGTGGCGCCGACCAGGAGCACCAGCCCGCGCGGTTCCATGACCAGCTCCTTGAACAGCACGGGAAGGCGCAATTGCTCGATCGAGGGGATTTCGCTCTTGATCGCGCGGATCACCATGCCGACTTCGCCGCGCTGCTTGAACACGTTGATGCGAAAGCGGCCGGCATCCTTGACGGCGATGGCGAGGTTCAATTCCAGATCGCGCTCGAACTGCGGGACTTGGCCCTCGTCCATCAGCGAATAGGCGATTTTCTTGACCATGCCGCCGGGCAGACCGGTGTTGCCGAGCGGATAGAGCTTGCCTTCGACCTTTATGTTGACCGGCGCGCCAGTGGTCAGGAACATGTCCGACGCACCTTTCTCGGTCATCAGTTTGAGAAAATAGCCGATATCCATGATTGCCTCGCATCGCTACCTGCGCCGCGCTGCGGCGCGTTCACCGGCAGTGGATGAGTGCCCGGCACGCGGCTTGCGCCGCCACCGATCTCAGACTAGGCTCACCCGCGCCCGCCCCTGTTGAATAGTATGGATGTTATGACACCAAATTGGCGAAAAATCCATTGCGCCGGTCTCATTGCTGCTCTGCTTCTGACCGGCTGCGGTCCGACCCGGCCGCCGAGCATGGGCCTGGACGATGCCGCGCAGGCGCTGGCGGCGGCGCGCGCAGCCGGTGCGCCGACCTACGCGCCGCTGGAATTGCGCAGCGCCGAGGATCACTTGAGCCAGGCGCGGGCCTTCGCCGATAAACGCCACTACGAGGATGCCGCGCGCTTGGCCACGGAGTCCCGGGCCGACAGCGAACTGGCGCAGGTCAAGGCCAGGCTCGGCAAGCTGCGCGAGCAGGTCGACGCGGCAACGCGCGAGAATGCGCGCCTGCAGCAAGCCGCCGGCGCCGGTAGTGCGACTGGAGACGGTCAATGAACGCCCGCATCGCCGCAGGAATCGTTCTGACGTTGGCTGCTTTCGCTGCGCTCGCCGCCAAACCGGATCTGGATTACGAGCGTCT
Organism: Pseudomonadota bacterium; assembly: GCA_021781425.1. Classification (GTDB taxonomy): domain Bacteria; phylum Pseudomonadota; class Gammaproteobacteria; order Xanthomonadales; family Rhodanobacteraceae; genus Rudaea. Next base: position 27,289 of record JAJXWU010000068.1, on the reverse strand, counting down.
GCGCGCGAGCCTCGACTCGCTCGGCGCCGATCCGGCGCTCGGCAAACTCGCGCCCGGCGAGCGCGGACTGGCCGAACAAGCCGTACAGGCGCTGGCGACCGATCGTTCCGGCGGCAAGGATGCCCGCGCGTTCCGCGTCTACATGGCCGAGCGCCGCGTGGATATCGCCTATGCCGCGGCGCAGGTGGCCAATCAGCAGAACAAGCTCGACGAACTCGGCCGCGAACACGACCAGATTTTGCTGCAGGCGGCGCAGCGCGAAGCCGAGCAGGCACGCGCGGAAGCCGAAAAACAGCGTCTGCAGAGCATGATCCGCGCCGAGGAAGTCGATCGCCTGCGCGCCGCAGGAGAGCAAAGTGCGCAAGCGGCCCAGGCCGCGCAGGCACAGGCCGATCAGGCGCAAAAACTGATCGCCGCGCAAGCCAAGGCGACGGAACTCGCGCACAAGGAAGCGCGGCTCGCCGAAGCCGCGAACGCCGATCTGCGCCGGCGCCTGAATAATCTCACCGCGACGCGCGGCGCTGAAGGCATGCAGATGACGCTTGACGACATCGCCTTCGCGCCAGGCCGGGCCACCCTGCGACCGGCGGCGAAGGCGAGCCTCGGCAAGCTCATTGCGTTCGTGAACCGCGATCCGTCCAAACCGATCCGCATCGAAGGCCACACCGACAGCAGTGGCAACACGCATGCCAATCTGACGCTCTCGCAGCGGCGCGCGGATGCCGTGCGCGATGCGCTCGTTGCCGCGGGCGTGGCCGCCAACCGCATCACGGCGGTCGGCATGGGCGAGAGCCAGCCGGTCGCCGACAACGGCACCGAAGCGGGCCGCGCGCGCAATCGCCGGGTGGATGTGATCCTGCAAGACAAGTGAACCTGTGAATAACCTGCTGCGCGCAACCCGCCTTCGCTCGCGAAGGTTCTTCGGAGGTTCCGCGTAGCCGCGAGCTGGAACTTTTTCCTGCCGGTTGAACGGTTTGCGCGGGCTGAAAAATCCGGTTGATTCAGCTGGCGCAAAGGAGTAGGGTCGAATTGCCGCGGTGGCCAATCCCGGCCGCGCGCGGCAGTCGCCAGTCATGATTGCAGCCACCGAGCCAATATCCCAGCGCGGCTCACCGCAACCGGTGGGCCGTGCTCCGCTGAGCGTGCAATCCCCGGTAATTGTCCGTTTTGTGCAAACCGTGTCCGCCGCCCGGCGCATGCGGCGCGCGCGTTTTCCTGAAAGCACAGGAGGTTGGCTGATGTTCGAGAACCAGCAGAAAGACGTCGAAAATCTGATCAAGAGCGATTCGGAATTCCGTAGCCTGTATCAGCGTCACAAGGAGCTGGACGGCAAGGTACGCGACGCCGAATTGGGCGTGCTGCCGATGGACGACACCACGCTGCACAACATGAAGAAGGAAAAGCTCTGGGCCAAGGACAAGCTGATCCACATGTGGGAGCGACATCGCGCTTCCGCGCATTGAACCTGCTGCGCTCGGCGGGCTTGCGGTCCGGCGGTGCTCGGAATCCTCATTTACATCCAAGTAAACTCCGGTTCCTGCGCTCCGGCGGCCCGCAATCCGCCTTCGCTCGCAATGGTTCAACGGATCCTGATTGACGCCCACGTAAACGCGCGGGCGCCGCCGGCCACATCGCATGCGTTATCATTCCCCGATCCGCGCCACGGGCGCGATATTCCTGTGACTGCCTGATCGGGTCGACCGGCCCGAACGCCGGAAACCCATGACCATTCACAACAGCGTGCTCGAACTGATCGGCTCCACGCCGATCGTCAAGGCGCAGCGCCTCGATGCGGGCGTCTGCGAGCTCTTCCTCAAGCTGGAAAGCGCCAATCCCGGCGGCTCGATCAAGGACCGCATCGGCCTTTCCATGATCGAATCGGCCGAGCGCGCCGGCAGGATTAAGCCCGGCGATACGCTGGTCGAAGGCACGGCCGGCAATACCGGCATAGGCCTGGCGCTGGTTGCGCAACAGAAGGGTTATCGCCTCATCCTGATCGTGCCGGACAAGATGAGCCGGGAGAAGATCTTCAATCTCAAGGCGATGGGCGCGGAAGTCGTGCTCACGCGCTCGGACGTGGCCAAGGGCCATCCGCAGTATTATCAGGACATGGCCGAACGCTTGGCGCGCGAGACGCCCGACGCGTATTTCATCAACCAGTTCGGCAATCCCGACAACCCGCGCGCGCACGAGCAGGGCACCGGTCCGGAAATCCTGGCGCAAATGGACGGTAGGCTCGACGCGATCGTCTTCGGTTGCGGCTCGTCCGGCACCATGACCGGGCTGTCGCGGCATTTCGCCAAGGCCGCGCCAAACGTGGAATTGATCCTCGCCGATCCGGTCGGCTCGATCCTCGCCCAGTACATCAACGAAGGCACGCTGTCGACGAAGTCCGCGAGCTGGATGGTCGAGGGCATCGGCGAGGATTTCCTGCCGACGATTTCCGATTTCACGCGTGTGAAGAAAGCGTACGCGATCAGCGACAAGGAAAGTTTCCTCGCCGGCCGCGAGTTGCTCGCGAAGGAAGGCATCCTCGGCGGCTCGTCCACCGGCACCCTGCTCGCAGCGGCGCTGAAATACTGCCGCGAGCAGAAAGCGCGCAAGCGCGTGCTGGTGCTGGTCTGCGACACCGGCAACAAGTATCTGTCGAAGATGTACAACGATTACTGGATGCTCGACAACGGTTTCATCGAGCGCGAGCATTACGGCGATCTGCGCGACCTGATTCTGCGCCCGTATTCGCAACGCGACACCGTTGTGGTCGGGCCGGCCGAGCCGCTGACTACCGCCTATCAGCGCATGAAACTGTACGACGTATCGCAACTTCCCGTCATGGACGGAGACAAGATTGTCGGCATTGTCGATGAGTCCGACGTGTTGCTGCACGTCTATGGCGACGAGGCAAAGTTCCGCGATCCGGTGTCGACCGCGATGGTCAGTCGCCTGCAGATGCTCGACGTGAAATCGCCGATCAAATCGCTGCTGAAAATCTTCGAGGCCGGCCGTGTCGCCATCGTGATGGACGGCGAAAAGTTCCTCGGGCTGATCACGCGTATCGACCTACTGAATTATCTACGCAGGCGAGTGCAGTAAATGGCAAAGAACGAAAAAACCTTGGGTCTCGGAACCCGCGCGATCCATGCCGGGCAAAGTCCCGATCCGTCCACCGGCGCGATCATGACGCCGATCTACGCGACGTCGACTTACGTGCAATCCAGTCCCGGCGTGCACAAGGGTTATGAATACTCGCGCACACAGAATCCCACGCGCATGGCCTACGAGCGCTGCGTCGCGGATCTGGAAGGTGGCCGCGCTGGCTACGCCTTCGCCTCGGGTTTGGCCGCGGCGGCAACGGTGCTTGACCTGCTCGATTCCGGTAGCCACGTCGTCGCCATGGACGATTTGTACGGCGGCACGTATCGGCTTTTCGAGCGTGTGCGCCGGCGCAGCGCGGGTCTGGATTTCAGTTTCATCGACCTTAACGACGCCGCAGCGCTGAAGGCCGCGCTCAAGCCCAACACGCGCATGATCTGGGCCGAGACGCCGACCAATCCGATGCTCAAGCTGGTGGATCTTGCCAAGGTCGGTGCATTCGCGCGCAAGCACGGTCTGATCCTCGTTGTCGACAACACCTTCTGCTCGCCGATGCTGCAGCGTCCGCTGGAACATGGCGCGCATCTGGTGCTGCACTCGGCGACCAAGTATCTGAATGGACATTCCGACATGGTCGGTGGCGTGGTCGTCGCCGGCGACGATGCGGAGCTTGTCGAGAAGATCGGATTCCTGCAGAACTCCGTCGGCGCCGTGGGCGGGCCGTTCGACGCTTTTCTTGCCATGCGCGGCCTGAAGACGCTGCACTTGCGCATGCGCGCGCATTGCGCGAACGCGCAGGATTTGGCGCAGTGGCTGGAAAAGCATCCGGCGATCGAGCGCGTGATTTACCCCGGCCTCAAGTCGCACCCACAACACGCGCTTGCCCGGCGTCAGATGGACGGCCCGGGCGGCATCATCACGATCGTAGTGAAAGGCGGCTTGCGCCGCGCACGCAAGACCCTGGAACGCTGCCAACTGTTCGCGCTCGCCGAATCGCTCGGCGGCGTGGAAAGCCTGATCGAGCATCCCGCGATCATGACCCACGCCTCGGTGCCGCCCGCCAACCGTAAGCGCTTGGGCATCAGCGATGGGTTGATTCGGTTGTCCGTCGGTGTGGAGGATGTCGCCGACTTGCGCGCTGAACTGGCTCTGGCGCTGGCCTGAAAGGTTGTCGCCTCTCCCGCTGGCGGGAGAGCCCGGCGCGCGCAACGTGCCGGGTGAGGGTGGTTCAGGTTTTCTCCGACTTCGGTCGCCACAATTCGCGCCACGCACGGCGCACGTAGCCGCGTTCGTAGAAGTGCGGGTCCACCCAGCTTGCGAATTCCGCCGCAGCAACGCGGCGAGTCTGGCCGATGATCGCGCGTTTGCGCCGCATCGCCGGAATGCCGCGGATCGCATCGCGATACAGACGCCACAGTACCCGCACACGGCCGCGACGCAGATGGCGCAGCACGATCCCGCCATGCAGCGCAATGAAACGCGGCAATGAGCGCAGCAGCCAGCCCGCGGGCGCGTCCTTGACCAGCCACCACAGCGAATTGCGGATGCCGTGATACAGCACAAAATCGTTTTCCGGACCGCCGGAAGACAGCGACCTGGCGTGATGCACTACTGCGTCGGGCGCATACGCCGCGCGATAACCCAGCCAGCGCGCGCGCAGAGCCAGATCGGTGTCCTCGGCATAGCAGAAGAATTCCTCGTCGAACCATTCGCCGTGGCTGGCATGCAAATCCTCCAGCAGCCGCCGCGTCAGCAACGCGCAGCCGCCCGAGGGTCCGAGCAGGATTTCCTCCTCGCGCTTGCGGTTGGAAGCCAGCGTAGCGCGGTAAAGCGCGATACCGAGGCTGTCCACTTCGCCGCTGCTTGCATCGAGCATGCGTGCCGCGACCATGTCCGCGCGCGATTGCGGATCGAGCTTCGCCTGCATCGCCGCGATGAAACCGGGTTGTGGCAGCGTATCGCTGTTGAGCAGCAGGATTTGATCGACTGCCGGATCGGCCAGTGCATCGCCGATCAGTCGGTTCATGCCGCCGGCGAAGCCAAGATTTTGCAGGCAGGCGCTGAAGCGGATTCGATCCGGATGTTGCGCAGCAAAATCCGCAAGCCGCTTCGCGTCGTCTCCGGGGGAGCCGTTGTCCATGGCGAAGATGCGGGTGCCGGTCGGAATTTCCTCCAACAGGGCTGCAAGGCAGCGCACGGTGGCAGTAGCCGTACCGTGATTCAGAATCAGCAAGGCGAGCATCGTGTCGGGGGTGGATCAGCGCGATAGCGCGTCGCTATGGCTGGGGTACGGACTGAAATCGTGCGTATCCAGACGCAGGTTTGGATTGTAGTAGGGATCCCCGCGTTGCAGGATCCCGGCATGACGTTGTTGCATGTAGGCCGTTTCGCGCGCGAACCGCGACTGCTTTTCGGGATTGTCTTCGTAGCCACGCGTGCGCGATTCGTGGTGGTAAAGCACGGCGTACGGTGTATAGAGGATCAGCAGTCCGACCTCGCGCGCGCGCAGACAATAATCGATGTCGTTGAATGCAATGGTCAGGTCGGTTTCGTTCAACCCGCCGAGAATCGCGAAGGTGGAACGTCGGCTCATCGCGCAGGCAAAGGTTACTGCGCTCAGTTCCTGCGGCAGTTGGGCGCGCGCAAAATAACCCGGGTGATCGCCCGGTTGCAGCAAGTGCGCATGACCCGCCACGCCGCCAATTCCGATGATGACGCCGCCGTGCTGGATGCGATCGTCCGGATACAGCAGCTTGGCACCGACCACACCAACTTCCGGACGCTGCGAATGTTCAAGCATCGCTCGCATCCAGCACGGGCTGATGACTTCGGTATCGTTGTTAAGAAACAGCAGATGCTCACCTTGCGCCTGGCGGGCGGCGAAATTGTTGATTGCGGAAAAATTGAACGGTACATCGTGCCGGATGAATCTCACGCGCGCGTCCATCGCCGCCAATTCATGCATCAGGACATGCGTGGCTGGCTCGATGCTCCCATTGTCGATACCCAGAATCTCGAACCGCGGATAATCGGTCTTGTCCAGGATTGACTTCACGCACGTAGCCAGCAAATTCGGCTTGTCGCGGAATGGGAGAAGGATGCTGACCAGTGGCTGCCCGGCGATCGCGCGGCGCACGCGGTATGTGGTCGGATAAGGCCCGTGTTCGGCCGTGGCGTCGATGCCGCGCCTGCTGAGCGATTCGGCGAGCGCCCGCAGCCCCGCTGCGGAGGCCGCAGGTTTGGCCGCGCTGCTGCTTGCGGTCGACGTTTCCGACTTGCGCCAGTGGTACAGCACCTTCGGAATGTGGACGACGCGCTCGCCGTTTTCCGTGGCGCGAAGCAGGAGGTCGAAATCCTGTGCACCGTCGAAACCATTGCGGAATCCGCCAATCTTCCGCAGCAATTCTCCGCGGATCACGGTGAAGTGACACAAATAGTTGACCGAGAAGAAGTACTCGGGCGAAAAATCGGGTTTGAAGTGCGGTTCTACTAGCGTGCCATCCGTTTCGAGCTTGTCTTCGTCCGAATAAACAATATCAGGACTATTCGCGTTGATTGCCAGCGCCGTTTCCAACAACGCGTCGCGCGTCAGTTCATCGTCGTTATCGAGCAAGCCGATGTAATCGCCGGTTGCCAGCGCGATCGCCGCATTCGATGCGGTGGCGATGCCTGTGTTCCGGGGCAGGCGCTGGATTTTTATGCGCACGTCACTGTCGCACGTCAAGTCGCTCAGCGCCTGCCGAGTGGCCACATCCGTACTACCGTCGTCGACGATGCAAAGCTCCCAATCCGGGTAGAACTGGTCTCGAACCGATTCGACCGCGGCGACCAGCCAGCATGGCTTGACGTCATACACCGGCATGATGAGGGAGATGCGTGGCCTTGTCGCCATCGCGGCGACGAGCTGTGCGGCGCGTCCCGCATCCATGCGCGGTTCCAATCCGGCACACAGGTCATCGCGCAGCGTCTGCAGCCGCTGCGCCTGACGAGTCAACCGATAGGACAGGGTCTTGCCGGTGATGCAGGGGACGTGACGGTGCAGCCACAGGATAACTGCGCGCTTGCGGGCGATGCTCAGTCCGGGAACAGCGTACCAAGCCATGTGCAGCTTCTGCTCGAACGCACCGGATATCCGTGGAACGCAATGGGCGCCGATCCAGCGCAATGGGGCTGTAAGCCGCCACGACCATGATGTGCGCACCGCATAGAATCCAGCGCGCCATTCCGCTGATTGGAGCTCAGCTTGCCGTTGTCTCGTGGCCGCGATGTTGCGCTGGTGGCGCACCGTGGCGAGTTCCCTTTGCGCCACGTCGTGCAAGCGGCGGGATTCGTCAAGTTCCACACCAAGCGTTTGCACACGTTCAACAGCGACTGCGATTTGATCTTCGGCGCGCGTGAGCAGGGATGCGGTTCGATCGCGATCGGTCCGGGCGGCGGAGAGTTCGTCCGCGAGCGCCTGTACGCGTGCCTCTGTCTGGTCGACCCGAGCTGCCGCTACGTTGCGCGCATGGCGCATCGAGTCGAGTTCGGCCTGCAGGGATCTGAGCGTCTCGGCCGCCTCCATGCGGCCTTGCTCGATCCGTCCCGCAAACGCGGCCTCGAACTCGGTCAGCAAATCGTCCGGCGCCACGGCTTGCGGAAATCCGGACACCGCAACGGCACTCGGCGCGCGGCTTTGTTCACGCAGCCAGTCGTGCAACGACTGCTGCGCCGGCGCCAAGCGCAGATGCGGCAAAGGTTCACTGCGGCGCAATCCGGGGTCGAGAAAATCCGACAAGTCGGCTGGATCGACTGCGTGCAGGCCGTCGATCCCGAGTTCGCGCAGCCCGCGCAGCAGGCGATCGCATTGCGCCGGCGGATCGTCCATCAGATCTGCGTACGCCACGAAGAGCGCACGCCGGTCCGACAGATTGTCGAGCAGCGTACGCATGTATTTTTCCCAGAGAGCGAGCAAGAACGGACTTGGCAAAACTCCTCGATGGGTGTCGCGCAGGGAACGGATGATTTCGCGAGGATCGCGCACGACCACAACGCAGGTGGGGTGATCCAGCAATGGCAGCCATTGCGGCAACAACAAGCTCAGCCGCGGATCTTTCACCAGCCACGGACCGTTCTGCACCCGAATCTTTCGGATGACTTCGCGCAGGCGATCCTGAAAAGACGCACACAGGCTGGCATCGAGCCTTGTTGCATCGTAGCCGGCGATGCGGTTCCACGAGTGTCCTACTAACCCCAGAAACCGATCGTGTTCTACCACGAGTTCGGTACGCTCCCAGTAACCGGTCGGATTGTCGAGTTCGTGCGGCAACAGCAATTCGTCGGCGATGCCGACATAGACACCCAGCAACCGCAATACACCGGCGACGGCCGATGTGCCGGAGCGGTGCATGCCAAGAACCAAAATCCCGTTAGCGAATTTGCCGCTGTCGCTGGGATTGGCAGTAGCGTCCGAATCGGGGTGCGATTCTTCCGATGGATTGGTCGCTTGCTTGTCGTCGATCACAGGTTGTTCTTCGCTGAAGTGAAGATCGAACGCAATGATACCGGATTGGAAATGTCGCACGGACAGCTCACGGGCACCGACTCGAATCCGTTGCGGAAGCTGCCGTCCTAACGACCGATCATCAGCAGGCCAATGGCATATGAGCAAGTTTGAGAGGCAAGGGCGAGTCATTGCCCGCTGCAAGCGGAGATACGGAGTGGCTCTTCGGGAACGCGGTTCGGACTATTTCACGGTCAAGGTTTGGTGAAGGTTGCATGTTGTCGTCGGATCGGCGGCTTCGATCACGAGCAAGGAATACGTCCCCGAAGCGACGGGACCCAATAGAGCCGACTGATTGTATCCCGACTCTGCCATACCGTCGCTTTTCAACGCCTGCGCCACATCCAGACGCTCACCACCGGTTGTGAGCGGCGCTGCATACGATTGTCGAAGGGACTTGAGAACAAGGATCGGTTGCTTCAGAGCTTCGCCATGACCGTTGCCCGCCCAGCCTTGAAACAAGGCCACGACGCCGTGAGCTAGCGCCCCCACTGCTCTTGCTGGCTGGCCGTTGATTAGATCAAGTGCACACTGCGCGTTCGCTGGGTGATCAGGGATCGAACCGGAATAGGCCCTGAAGGCGCTTGATGTACCGGAGACTGCACGTGCTGGCGCATTCAAGGTGGGGGGGGCGATTTTTGCATTGGGCCATGCAAGCCAATGTTGCAAGAATCGCTGTGTCCCGGCGGCCAGCGCGGAAAGCGGGGCGCGCTTGTTGGATTCGGGCGGCAATAGCAGGGCAGGGGGGAACAATGCGCGCATTTGCGGCATGTCGAGCAGATGTTGCAATCGATCTTCGCTTGGATACGGTAGCTCCAGTGAATTGGCTGGTAATGTTGGCATCGGGGCGCCAGTCAGATAAAGCCGCACGTTGGCCGTCTCGATTCCGCTGAATTGACTGCGTTGCAGCAACGCTGCACGATCTGCGGGAAATCGCGACCAAAATGCCCAACCTACCAAGGCCATGCCAAAGACAATCGAAACTGATGCGGCAAAAAGTCGTCTCGAGTCGAGGCGTGTAGTCAGTTTCAGCGCGAGCCAGAAATTGGCTGTGAGGCCCAATGCGGGGATTTCCGTATATCTAGATGAGAGCTCGACCATATAATGGCCGCGCGCGTACGCTATAGCCATCAATTCCAGCAAGACCCAGCCGCAAAGTCCTGCTGCGAAGATCTCACCAGTCTCAGCCCGTCCGATTCGAGCAAAGCGCCACATCCAAATTGTAATGGGAGCCCAAACGACTATTGCGAACAGCAAATAGAAAAGGTGGAAACGTGCATTGAAAGGCTGCAGTGGCCACATCAATGCGATAAGCATGGCACGGGCGAATTCGAAGACTCCGTTTGCGCCGTACGCTGGAGGCGAAGTTGCGTAGTGCAAAAGCAACAATCCGGCTAGCGTTGTAGCCGACATTGCGATGAAAGCCAGCACGATGAATTTTTGTGGCAGCGCGTCCCGCCGTGTGCGAAAACCCATCACGAGAATTACCGCTGGAGCTGCTAGTAAACCAGGCGCCATGGTGAACAAGCCCGCACCAGCCAACAAAGTCAATCCAATGACGGTCGTAAGTATGGGTTTGCAATACGTTGCGACGGCAATGATTGCAACCGCTGCAAGTTCCATCAGATAGAAGCAATTCTGGAATCCGATCAGAGCGTTTTCCCAGTCGAATGGCAGCGAGCTAAGAGCGACGAGTGCCAGTAGGAGTAGCCATCGGCGTGATCGGCTGTATTCGCCGTAAGTGAGTAGCGCAAACACAGCTACCCAGAGGCCTGCGTAAATGAATGCATTCGCGTATGCCTCGACCAAGTTGTCAAATACCCCTTCGTTTATGGCGAGCAACAGCATCGTGATAAGGCGAGTCATTGCGACGCGGTGCTCCAAATGAGCTTGGAACAACTGTAGGTAGTGCCATGATCCTTGCAGCCATGGCAGAACTTGAAAATCCAGTTCGTCCCACTGATCCCAGAACGGGATGGACGCCGCGAACAATGACACATAGACCATGCGCACCAGCATGACGAGAACGAAAATCAGCGCGAACAAGGGCCATTGCCTACGCGGCGGAGAGCATGCGGTTTGCGATGGACGAAACGCAGGCATGCTTCGCATTCAGACGCTCCGGAACGAAAGACGTTTGTGGCCAATGAAGCTGGTCAATATCGGTGCTGTCACGCCGAAAACGTGCGCAACGGTGTCGGCGTGCCAGCGGAAATCAAACGCTGGAAATGCCAGCCGTGCCAGCAGCAAACTAACGGCCAGAGTTTGCAGCACTGCAGCGAAGTTGACCATTGTGAACCAGAACACCTGAAGATAAAGGCGATTGACGGTCTCGCGAAATACGAACAGACGGTTTAGCACGAATGCACTGCAGAGGCCCACGCAGAATGCAAGCACGATTGACGGCACGTACGGCAGCCAAAACGAAAACACGATACGCGAGCCGATATTTGCCGCCGCGGCTATGCCGCTGACGAGCAGAAATCGAATGAAGCGTTCTGATATGTTCGAAGAGATCACGCAAAGACTAACGGGTCAGGAAGACTTCTTGCGCGCCACCACCAATGCTTGTTTGCCGAGCAGCCGCCATGCCGGCGGGAAGCGCAAGTACAGATCGACAAGCCATGGTGCCTGGGGCAAACGGCTCTTTGTCGTATAGGGCAGGAAGCGCGGAATCACGAGTTCCGGCACAAAGCCTGCTAGCTGCAGGCCTTCGACCAGACTGCGGTCGCTCAACGGTGTGCGATGATCGAAAAAATCCCAGTATTCGTCGTATAGAAACCGGATATTCGGTTGCAGCACAATGATGCGGCCGTCGGTCGCGAGGATGCGATGGGCCTCGCGGAAGGTATCGAGCACCATCTGCTTGTCCGGCAAGTGTTCGAGGAAGTTGCTCATGAATACCACGTTCGCCGTGCCTGCCGAGAGCTCGCTGATCGCAGCGCAAGATTCGTTGATCACCTGCACGCCCGGCGCGGCGAAGCGCTTAACCTCAGGATTGAGATCCACCGCGATCTTGCGACCCGCGGCGATGTTGTTGATGAATTCGCAGTAGCCGGCACCAATGTCGACAACGGTGTCAGTAGGGTTGACATACCGACTGAAAAAACGTCGGCATAACGCCTTCCAGATCGCGTGCTTGCGCTTGAGCTCATGTTCGGGGAAGCGGTGGCGGTAAAGAGTTCTGAGTTGATCGCGGCTTTCAGTCATGGGAGAGTTCCTGCAGGGCGACGCGAACCAGTTCGCGCGCGACGTTCACGCTCTCGTTGATCGAGCGATCCTCGGGGTAGTAGTACGCGGTGTCGGCCATGCACAAGCCTTGGATCGGCGTCTTCATTGGCGGCAGCATGTCATAGAAGCCGGGCGGACAAATGGTCTGTGCGAAATCGTAGCGGTGGCAATGCCGGGCCAGCACCCAATCCGGGCGAAATGCGGGATTGAGCCTAGGCAGGTAGCCGATCACCTCGTCGATAAGTTTCTCGTTCGGCAGCATCCACTTCGTATGTGTTTTCGGCATGTAGAACGGCGCGTAGAGGATGTGCTCTCCGCTTTCGGGGTTGAGGTTCGAGTACTCGATCACGCCTGGGATCGCCATCGCCGGATCGTTGATGTTCGTCCAGAAGTTCCCGCTAAGCGGCTGGGTGAGCTTCAGAATCACGCAGGCGACCGGGATATTCTTGATCGCGTCGATGCGCGCGGCGAAATCGCGCGGCAGATCGGGCACGAGGCGTGGCACGTACTGGATTGGTGCGGTCGATATCACTGCATCGCACGGCATTTCGTCCCCGCCCACCACGATGCCGGCGACGCGGCCGTCACGGACGATGACGCGGTCGATACCGCATTTGAGGTGAATGTGGCCGCCACGCCTGACGATGAATTTCTCCATCGCGTGCAGTAACGTAGCCGAGCCGCCGGCGAGATAACCAAGGCTTTCCTGCATCAGATTACGCCGCGATTTGGCCACGCGCTGAATGCGGGTGCCGATCCATGCTGCAGAGATTTGATCAGAGTACTCGAAGAGCTTCAGCTCGAACAGGCTCTTCCACAACACTGCGTAAGTGCGCTTGCCGACCCACTTGCGGATCCATTGCGTCGCCAGCAATTTGTCATAAGGCCGCCAATCCTTGATGCTTTTGGCGTACATCGCGTGAATGCCGTAGCGCAGCTTGCCGATCAGGCCAAGGCCATCAAACGCAAGAAGCGCAGCCGGCGTGCCCCATTGGTACAGCCGGCCGTTGTAGAAAAAGCCCATTTTCGTATCGACCCATCGCAGAGTATGCGAAAGATTCAACGCATCAAGCAGGCGAAACAGGGCGAAGTCAGTCTTGCAGATGAAATGGTAGTAGCGCTCGATTTCCAGCCCGTCGAAATCGAATGTCGCCGACATGCCGCCGATGCGGTCGTCGCGCTCGTACAAATCGACCGCATGTCCAGCTTTGAGCAGCTCGATCGCCGCCATCAGACCCATCGGGCCGGCGCCGAGTACCACGAATTTACGGTTGCGTACAGGCACGGTGCAATCAACGTTTCAGCACGATACGGCTATAGCGCGAATCGCAATAACTTTCGTGAACCGCATCTTCGAATGCCGTCTGTTTCACCCCGAACACAGCTTGAGTGTCCACGCCTAGGAAGTCATCGCCGGCCGTTAGAGCCTGCAATTGATCCGCTGTAAATGGCGGCTTGTGACTGAACACGGCGTAGGATTGCAGCAGGAACCGAAACAGCCTGTACGGAATTTGCACAATCCGGGTGCGCAGCTTCTTCACGCGTTTGATGGTGCGAATGATGTCCACGTAGTCGATGCGTGTATCGCCGACGATGTCGTACACCTCGCCATTCGGTTCACGCACAAGGCATGCCGCAATGCAGCGACAGAAGTCGCGCTCGTACAGCGGCTGGCGCATATAGCGGCCGTTGCCGGGAATCGGAAATATCGGTGTTTTTTCCATGAAGCGCGCCAACCAACCCAGGTGCTTGGGATCAAACCAGCCGAACATCAGTGTCGGACGCAAGATGCAATGCTGAATGCCGCTGTCAACAACGAGCTTTTCCTGCACCCTCTTGGTGTTTGTGTAATCGTCGTTGGCGACTGAGTTCACCACCGATGAACTTATGTGCACAAGATAGGGCACTGTGTACTTGCGCATTGCGTCGAGGACGTTGCGGGTCGCATCGATGTTGTTGCGCTCAAAGAGCTTGGAATGCTTGCCCGTGATCTGCGCGTGCAACTGGATCACGCAGGCCGCATTCATGAATTCGCCTTCCCAAGCGCCGTGCTCGGCTAGGTCCGCGGGGACCACATGGACGTCAGGATGCAACTTGCGCAGGACATGGAGATTGTATTCGTGCTTGTCGATGGCGAAGAGATTCGTGTAGCCCTGCGCCTTCAGTTCGATCATGAGGTTCTGGCCGACGAGACCCGCGGCGCCGGTAAGCACGATTTTTGCGTTCTTGTCGGTCATCGCGATCAGAGCTTGATCCGCCGGAACAGATTTTCGGGAATGCAGCGGATCACTAACATGATTGGCCGCCAGAACCACGGCAGGTAGACCACACTGCGGCGCTTGTCGATGGCGCGCACAATGCCGCACGCGACCGTATTGGGTTTCGCCCAGAGCACACCCTTCTTGAACGATGCCGTCATCGGCGTATCGACGAAGCCGGGTTTGATCATCAGCACGTTGACACCGCAGGCATTGAGGCGCTGGCGCAAGCCACTTATGTACGCGTTCACGGCAGCCTTCGCTGATCCGTAAAGATAATTGCTGGCCCGGCCACGGTCGCCGGCGACGGACGAGATCACGGCAAGCGTTCCAGAGCCTTGCGCCTCGATCTTCTGTGCGACCAGCGTGGCTAGCGCAATCGTCGCGGTGCCGTTGATCGTGAATTCACGCAATGCATATTCGATGTCGCGTTCGCAGCGCGCTTGATCGGGCAGAGTGCCGTGCGCGATCAGGGCGATATCGATACCCCCGAGGGCCGAGCAGGCGTGGTCGATTGCATCCAGGTGCGCGGCAAAGTCGACGACGTCGAGCACAGCTCCATATGCGGACTTGGCGCCGCGCACGCACAGATCGTCCGCAATAGCTTGTGCACGTCGTGCGTCGCGCGCAAGCAGATATAACGCATCACCGCGGCGTGCGTACACGCGTGCGACTGCTTCCGCAATCGCCGATGTAGCGCCGATAATCAGGACCTTGGTTCCGCTCATTGCATCATTCGCCGCCAGAATCCCGACGAGAATGCCGGGTCGATGAAAGCCGAGAACTGCTGCCACGCTGGGAAGAATCTTCGAAAGTTTTCCCCGGACATGCGCGCATCCTTGGCCGGATACACCGCGCCGCCGGCGGCTGTCACGGTAGCGTCGAGCTGATCGAGCAATTCCAGGGTAACTTGCCCGCGATAGGCGAAATCCACCGCCAGTGTGGTTCCCGCACGCGGGAAGGATAGTAGGCCCGGTGAGACGTTCATGCCAAACTGTTTCAGGACGATGAGGAACGAGCCCTGACCGCTTGCGGCGATACGCTCAAGCAACTCGCGCATGCCTTCGCGTGCCGCCTGCGGCGGCAGCACACACTGATACTGCAGGAAGCCACGCGGTCCGTAGATCCGATTCCAGTTGTGGATGGCGTCCAGAGGGAACAGCCAGGATCGATAATGTTCACGTGTTCGACGCGTCGTTGCAGGTGCTCGGTAGAAATGCAGAGCGTTGAATGCATGCAACGTCGGCGCATTCACCAGCGAAAACGGTGGAGTGAACGGCATGCGCCAGTGGCGTTCGTGCAGCACTCGGGTCTCTGCCGCGGCGTGATTGCCACGCGTGAAAACACCGCGGCCTAGCGCCGGGCCGCGCGCAGTGCAATCGACCCACGCAACGGTGTAGTTGAATGCGCGTTCAGATTGCGCCGAAAGTTCGAAGAAATCGTCGAGCTGGTTGTAGCGGATGGTTTCGCTTTCGAACCATGCGCTCGACACAGATTTGAGTTGCAGCTCCACCCAGGTGATCAATCCGGTGAGGCCCAATCCTCCGATTGTCGCCGCAAACCATTCGACATTTTTTTCGCGTGAACAGATTCGGCGTGAACCGTCGCCCTGCAGCAATTCGAATGCGCGCACATGACAACCGAAGCTGCCGACGACATGATGATTCTTGCCGTGCACATCGTTGGCGATGGCGCCGCCGACGGTGACAAAACGCGTCCCGGGCGCTACCGGCAGGAACCAACCACGTGGAACGAACACCTCGAGAATCGTGCCGAGCAGTACCCCGGCCTCCACGCGCAGTGTGCCGGCCGTTGCCTCGAACGAAATGAAGCGATCCAACCCGCGTGCATCGAGCAGGGTGCCGCCGTCGTTGAGACATACGTCCCCATAGCTGCGGCCGTTGCCGCGCGGCAGGGCACATCCTTGAAATTCAGGTAACGATGCGAAGCGGTTGTGCAGGCGCAACGCACGTTGTTCCGCGCGCGGATAGCGCCCCCAGGATTGCAGTCCGTCGCTCACCGAATCGCCACAAGCGCCACTACAGCGCCCAGCACGAGGACGGTCAGGCTAACGCGGTCAGTCACCGCAAATACGATCGGATCGTCGTGCATCGTGCCACGGTGGGCAACGATCCACGCGCGGCTGACCCAGTACAGCAACAACGGACACAACAACCACAACACCTGTGGATGTCGGTAGAGCAATTCGCTGGCCGTGCTGTTGATGTAGAGCGCCAGCACCAGCACGCTGAGGTACCCGCTGGCCCCGCCAAGTGCGGCCAGCAGCTCGTAATCGCTCGTTGCGTATCCACGGCCATGCGCATGGGCATTGCCGGCCGCACGCTGCACGCCCAGTTCGGTGTAGCGCTTGAGGATTGCCAAACTCAGGAATAGGAACATGGAAAACGCCAGCAGCCAGAATGACAAGCCAATGCCGATGACAACGGCACCCGCAATGATTCGGGTTGTGTACAACGCCGCCAGCACGATCACGTCCAGCATCGCTATTTGTTTCAGATACAGCGAATAGGCGAGAGTCAACAGAAAATATCCGAGCAAGACCAGGACAAAACGCGGCGCCAGCGCAAATGCAGCGGCAAAAGCGACAAAAGTAAACAACAACGTGGTGACCATTCCCGTCGTCAGTGGCAACTGTCCGGAAGCGAATGGTCGTTTGCGCTTGCGCGGATGACGACGATCAGAAGCCAGATCGAACAGGTCATTGAGCAGGTAAACGCCTGAGGCGCAGATGCTGAAGATCGCGAATGCGGCAAGACTGCGTGCAACGACTGCTGGCTGCATCACGAGGTGCGCGGCCAGAGGTGGCACAAACACCAAAGTGTTCTTCAACCATTGGTGCGGACGCAATGCACCCAACCACGCGTGCAGGCCTGGGCGTTCACGAGGCATCACCTGCGCCACATCGCACTGCTTTTTCACGCGACTGTCCAATCTGCGGTCGCCGTTGACGACGAACGCGAGACGCGCCCATTTCCAGATTGCGAGGTCCTTTGTCTCGTTGCCGGCGTAATCGAAACCGCGTTCGCCGTATCGTTGCACCAGCATTGCGGCCTTGATATCCCCCGACAGGTTCCGCGTGCCATCGCTCGCGATCACTTCATCAAACAGGCCGAGATGTTGGGCCACAGCATCGGCCAACAAATGATCGGAAGCGGTGCATAACACGCGTGGGCGGAGGTTTTGCGCACGCAGCAGCGTCAACACACGCGCATCGTACGGCAGTGTGACTGCATCCAGTTGCACGCGTCGGGCGATCTCGCGTTTGAGGTTCGCACGCCCGCGCAGTAGCCAAAGCGGAAACAGGAAAAGGAACAACGGATTTGTTTTCAGCAGTGCCAGTGCCGATTCGATTAGCAGATCCGAGCGGATCAGAGTGCCGTCCAGATCGATGCAAAGCGGGATGCTGGATGCTTCGTCCTTTGCCATATTCGATTCAGCTCGCCAACTGTTGGCGAAATTTGGAGAACTGCTCCAACGCCTGCGGATTCGCCAGCGCGTCGGTGTTTTTCACCGGGCGACCGTGAATCGTCTCGCGCACGGCGATTTCGGTGATTTTGCCGGAGATCGTGCGCGGGATATCGGTCACTTGCAGGATCTTCGCCGGCACGTGGCGCGGCGTGGTGTTGTCACGGATTTGCTTGCGGATGCGCTCGCGCAGTGCGTCATCGAGCGTAAGGCCTGCGCACAGGCGCACGAACAAGATGACGCGAACGTCGTGGTCCCAGTCCTGGCCGACGGCAATCGATTCGAGCACTTCGGGCAATTGCTCGACCTGGCGGTAGATTTCCGCCGTGCCGATGCGCACGCCGCCGGGATTGAGCACGGCATCGCTGCGACCGTAGATGACGATGCCATCGTGCTCGGTCAGCAGGGCGTGGTCGCCGTGGCACCAGACGTTTTCCACTTTGGAAAAATAGGCGCTTTTATACTTGACGCCGTCCGGGTCGTTCCAGAAACCGACCGGCATGCACGGAAACGGTGCGGCGCAGGCAAGTTCGCCCTTCTCGCCGCGCACCGGCTTGCCGGCCTCGTCGAGAATTTCCACCTTCAGCCCCAGGCCGCGGCATTGCAGTTCGCCGCGATACACCGGCAGCAGCGGGCAGCCGAGCGCGAAGCAGGAGATGATGTCGGTGCCGCCGGAAATGGATGACAGCATCACGCGCTCCTTCACGTCGCGGTAAACGTAGTCGAAACTTTCGTCCGCGAGCGGCGAACCGGTGGACAGGATCGTGCGCAGGTTGAGCAGCTTGTGCGATTCGCGCGGCTTGATCCCGGCCTTTTCCACCGCTGCAATCCACTTGGCGCTGGTGCCCAACACGCTGATGCCGACCTCGTCGGCCAGATCCCACAGCACGGTTCCATCGGGATGGAACGGCGAGCCGTCGTACAGCACCACGCTGGCGCCGACGGCGAGGCTCGACACCAGCCAGTTCCACATCATCCAGCCGCAGGTGGTGTAGTAGAAGATCTTGTCTTCGCGCTTCAGATCCGTGTGCAGCACCAGCTCCTTCAAATGCTGGATCAAGGTGCCGCCGGCGCCGTGCACGATGCACTTCGGGCTGCCCGTGGTGCCCGAGGAATACATGATGTAGAGCGGATGGTCGAACGGCGTGGGGGTGAATTCGAGCGTGCGTTTTTCCGTACCGAGGAAATCCGGCCATGCCACGGCGTTGGCGATGCCGTCGAGTTTCATCGCATCGTCGCTGTAGGGGACCACGACGACTTTTTCCACGCCCGGAATCTTTGCCAGCACACCGCGGATTTTTTCGAGGCAATCGAAACGCTTGCCGCCGTAACTGTAAGCGTCCGCGGTGAACAGCACCTTCGGCGCGATCTGGCCGAAGCGGTCGACGACGCCGTTGATGCCGAAATCGGGCGAACAGCTCGACCACGTCGCGCCGAGCGACGCAGTCGCCAGCATCGCGATCACGGTTTCCGGGATGTTGGGCAGAAACCCGGCGACACGGTCGCCCATGCCGACGCCCGCGATCTTGAGCGCATGCGCGAGCTTGCCGACTTCCTCGTGCAGTTGCGCGTAGCTGAATTCGCGCTTGTGGCCCCATTCGTTGCGCGCGATCAGCGCAATGCGGTCGTCCCTGAAGCGCAGCAGGTTCTGCGCAAAGTTCAGGCGCACGTTCGGAAACCACGTCGCACCCGGCATCTTGTTGCCGTCGACGAGTGCCGGCTCCAGATCGCCGGTCGCGCGGATGCCGCAGAATTCCCACACCAGCGTCCAGAATCGCGCCGGTTGGCGGATCGAAAAATCGTACAGCGGCGCGTAACGGCGGATGTCGTCGTTAGCCACCTGCTCGCGCACGAATCGCATGAAGCGGTTGATATTCGCCGCCTCGACGCGTTCCTTGCCGGGTTCCCAGATCGGTTTGGCCACGTTGAGCATGCGCTGCGTCCTTGTGCCTTCGGATCGATCTTAGCCCAAAGCCTGCTCCAGCTCCGGAATCAATTTGAACAGATCACCGACGAGGCCGATGTCTGCGACCTCGAAGATCGGCGCCTCGCCGTCCTTGTTGATGGCGACGATGGTGCCGGCGTCCTTGATGCCGGTCAGGTGCTGGATCGCGCCGGAAATACCGATCGCCACGTACAGTTCCGGTGCGATGATCTTGCCGGTCTGGCCAACCTGCAGATCGCTCGGCACATAACCGGCATCGACTGCCGCGCGCGAGGCGCCGACCGCCGCGCCGAGCTTGTCGGCGAACTGGAAGATGACGGCGAAATTCTCCTTCGAACCCACGCCGCGGCCACCCGACACGACGCGGCGCGCGCTCTGCAAGTCGGGACGATCGCTCTTGGCCTGGGTGAGTTCCACAAAGCGCGTGTGGGTGGGCAATTCGACATTAACGTTCACTGCTTCGACCGGCGCGACATTCGTACCGTTCGCGGCGGCCGGATACGACGCCGTGCGCACAGTGCCGACCAGGGTCTGGTCGGCCGGGGCCTGCACGGTGATGATGGCGTTGCCAGCGTAGATCGGACGCTGCAAGGTGTGCGCATCGACCACTTTCATGATGTCGCTGACCTGGGCAACTCCGAGCAGAGCCGCCACGCGCGGGGCGAGGTCCTTGCCGAACGTGGTCGATGGCGCAAGCACGTGCGTGTAGCCATTTTTTGCCACGGCGGCGATCTGCGGCGCGTAGACGGCGGCGAGCGCATGCGCATTGGCGGTGTTCGATACCGACAGCACTTTCGACACGCCGTCGATTTTCGCGGTTTCTGCCGCGATGGTCTGCGCGGCGTCGGCAAGCACCAGGACGTCGATGCTGTCCGGCTCCAACTCGCGCGCGCAGGTCACGCAGCGTGCGGTGGTGGAATTGAGCTTGCCGTTCAGATGTTCGGCGATGATAAGAATTTTGCTCATCACAGCAGCCCCTTGGTCTTCAGCGCCGCGACCAGTTCAGCCGCATCCTTCACCATCACGCCACGGCTGCGCTTGGGCGGCGGCGCGTAGTGCGTGGTTTTCAAATGATCGCCGGATGCGACGCCCAGGCTCACGAAGTCGACTGTTTCCAGCGGTTTGGACTTGGCCTTCATGATGTCCGGCAGCTTGATGAAGCGCGGCTCGTTCAGGCGCAGGTCGGTGGTGATCACCGCGGGCAGATCGATCTCGATGGTTTCGAGTCCTGCATCGACCTCGCGGGTGACGCGCGCGACGCTGCCGTTGACTTCCACTTTCGAGGCGAAAGTCGCCTGCGGACGGTTCCACAGCGCGGCCAGCATCTGGCCGGTCTGGTTGCAGTCGTCATCGATGGCCTGCTTGCCGAGGATGACGAGCTGCGGCTGTTCCTTCTCGACCAGTTTCAACAGCGTGCGCGCGGCGGTCAGCGGCTGGATCGCATCCGCCGTGACGACGTGAATCGCGCGGTTCGCGCCCATCGCCAGGCCATTGCGCAGATGCGCCTGACAATCGGCCGGGCCGATCGTGGCGACGATCACTTCCGTGGCGACGCCTTTCTCGCGCAAGCGCAGCGCTTCTTCCAGCGCGATGTCGTCGAACGGATTGGCCGCCAGCTTCACGCCGTCGGTGACGACGCCGGTGCCGTCCGGCTTGACCTGGATGCGCACGTTGTAATCGACGACGCGCTTGTAGCCGACCAATATCTTCATTTTCCGCTTTTCCTGACGCAACGGCCCGCAGCGCGGGCGCAAGGAATGCGGATTCTACCGTGCCAGCGCAGCCTTGGCGAAACGCGCCGCCGAACCCGGTGCGTGCGCGAAGAACAGCGACGGTTCGGTCAATTCCAGTTCCAGCACGCGCGGGGCGCCGTCGGCGTCGTGGATCAGGTCGACGCGTGCATACAGCAACGCGCCGGAGGGAATCGCCGCCAGCGTGCGCTCTGCCAAATCCCGTTCGGCCGCGCTCGGCGCGCGCGCGGCGATGTGCTCGGCGGCGAACAGCGCGCGCGTCGGACCTTCGCCGCGGCGCAAGAGCGGGCCCTTGCGGATCGCGTGCGAGAATTTCCCATCGAAAAAGATCAGCGCGGTTTCACCGTGCGCATCCACGCGATCGAGGTAGGGCTGCAGCAATACGCTGCGGCCTGCGTCAAGCAGGCGCCGCGCGTGCGCGCCTGCCGTGTCCGATTCCTCGCTCCCGTAACGCTGCGCATCGCGCGAACCCGCGCCGATGGCGGGCTTGACCACGAACTCGGCGAAATCCGCGTGCGCGCGCAGGAATGCGGGCAGCGCCGCGGACGCGTTCTCACCCGGCTCGATGAAGGCGCTCGGCACGATCGCCACGCCGGCTTTTTCCAGATCGCGCAGGTAATGCTTGTCGGTGTTCCAACGCACCACGTCGGGCGGGTTGAGCAGGCGCGTGCGTACCGCCGCGCGTTCGATCCAGGCGAG
Source organism: Pseudomonadota bacterium (assembly GCA_021781425.1). GTDB lineage: Bacteria > Pseudomonadota > Gammaproteobacteria > Xanthomonadales > Rhodanobacteraceae > Rudaea. Next base: position 5,284 of record JAJXWU010000068.1, on the reverse strand, counting down.
GAATTCCGGTAGGCGCTGGGTATAGTCCCAGGTCGAGCGCAGCAGCGCCAGATCGAAGCGCGACCAGTCGACGGCGGCATCGTCCCAATTCGGCGTGGCGGCTTCCGCACCGGCTTCGCGCAGCGCGGCTTCGAGTGGCGCGAGATCTTCATCCAGTTCGCGCGCGGCAGTAGCGGTGACGAGAGCGATGCGGCGTGGCGTTGGCATCAGTACACGCCCGGAATCAGACGCCTGGTACGGCGGCAGTAATCGCCGTAGCGTTCGCCCAGTGCCGCATGCAGCGCGGCTTCCTCTTCCTGTATGCGGAATAAGTACACGATCGGCATCAGCAGCACGATGACGAGCAAACCCAGCCAATTGCCCAAGGCCAGACCGAAGCCGTAGAAGGCGATGAGCGCGCCGAGATAACTCGGATGCCGGACATGACGATACAAGCCGCGATCCATGACCACGTGGTCGGCGAGTACCGCGACATTCGGAGTGTGGAAACGGCCGAGTTGGGCAATGGCGATGGAGCGGATCAGGATGCCGAGCAGCATCAGGACGAGACCGGCGCTCTGCAACGGTACGGTCGGATGCAGCGTGCCGGGGCGCGCGAACGCCAGCCAGATCGCCACGATCCAGGTCAGCAGATGGCCGGCCGCGATCACGCGCAAGGAAAAGCGGTCGCGATTTTCGGCCTTGCCGCTCACGCGACGGAAGACCACCACGCCGTCGAGCACGATCCAGACGAAAAACACCACAAGGGAAATATCCCGCAACAAGATCATCGGTGCGCTCCGGACGGGTTCAGAGATTCTGGTAATTCGGCCCGCTGCCGCCTTCGGGCGTGGTCCATGTGATGTTCTCGTACGGGTCCTTGATGTCGCAGGTCTTGCAATGCACGCAGTTGGCGGCATTGATCTGCAAGCGCAGCCCGTCGCCGTCCTTGACCATCTCGTAGACGCCGGCGGGACAGAAGCGCGTGCACGGATTCTGGTACTCGGTCACACAGCGGCCGACGCAGATAGCGGAGTCGGGCACCTTCAGGTGCACGGGCTGGTCCTCGTCGTGCTGGGTCGAGGCGAAATACACCTCGGCCAGGCGGTCGCGCGGCGGCAGTGTGCGTTCGATCCAGCCGCGCCCGATCCCATCATGATTGGGTTCTTCGAACGTGCCGAGTTTGAGCAGCGCCGAATGATCGGCGTGATTGCGCAGTGTCCACGGCGAGAAGCCCGCGGTGACTGTTTCCCAGCCGGCGTTGAGCATGCCCACGACGAAGCCCTTGCGGAATCCGGGGCGGATATTGCGTACCTTGCGCAGTTCCTTCATCACGACGGATGCGCGCAGTTTCGCGTCCCAGCCATCAGTTTTGTTTGTGGCGACGATATGCTCGGCGGCGAGCATGCCCGAGCGGATGGCCTGGTGCGTGCCTTTGATCTTGGGCACATTGACCAGGCCGGCGGCGTCGCCGATCAGGATGGCGCCGGGCATCGCGCATTTCGGCAGCGATTGATAACCGCCTTCGACGATCGCGCGCGCGCCGGCCGACAGGATTTGTCCGCCTTCCAGCAGCGGTTTGATCTTCGCGTGGTGCTTGAGTTGCTGAAATGCCTCCCAGGGCTTGAATTCGGGATCGTCGTAGTCCAGGCCCGCGACGAAGCCGATAGCGACGCGATCCTTGTCCAGGTGATACAGGAAACTGCCGCCGTAGGTGCAGTCGTCCAGCGGCCAGCCCACGCTGTGCACGATCTTGCCCGGCTCCACGCGTCCGGCCGGCAGTTGCCACAGTTCCTTGATGCCGATGCCGAAGGTTTGCGGATCGGAATCCTTGTCCAGCGCGAACTTGGCGATGAGCTGCTTGCTCAGACTGCCGCGGCAACCTTCAGCCAGCACCGTGACTGGCGCCTTGATGTCGATGCCTTGCGTGTATCCGGACTTGTGCGATCCGTCGCGGGCCACGCCCATGTCGCCGATGCGCACGCCGCCGACCGAGCCGTCCGCATTGAAAAGCGGTTCCGCGGCGGCAAAGCCCGGATAGATTTCCACGCCCAGCGCCTCGGCCTGCGGCGCCAGCCATGCGCACAGGGCACCGAGCGAGACGACGAAGTTGCCGCGATTGTGCATCTGCGGCGGCGTTGGCAATTTCCACGCGCGCGACGCATCGCGCAGCCACCACAGCTCGTCGTGCGTGGCGGGTACGCAGATCGGCGGCGGAGCCTTGCCCCATTCGGGCAGCAGTTCGTTCAACGGTTCGGGTTCGATCACCGCGCCGGACAGGATTTGCGCGCCGACGCTCGATGCCTTCTCGATCACGCACACGCGCAGATCGGGTTTCAACTGCCTGGCGCGGATGGCGAAGGCGAGACCGGCCGGTCCGGCGCCGACCACCACCACATCGTATTCCATCGATTCGCGTTCGCTCATGTGGAGTCCGTGTCTTGAAATGTGCCGTGCCCGGCATCGCGCACGCTGGCGCTCAGATGCGCACCGACGGGTCGATGCGCTCGTACTTGCTGAAATAACTGAACTGATGGCCGGGATGCAAGGTCACCGCCACCAGCACCAAGCGGCCCTTGAGGTCGAAATAGCGGCGCACGCTGCGGAATCCGGGCGTGTCCGCACGCACCTTAAGCTCGTGCGCCTGTTCCTCGGTGAGCGGTACCGCAGACAGGGACTGTTCCACCCGGCCGATGCGTTCCTGGAATTTCTCCTCGAGCAGGTGACGCATGGCGTCTTCCATGCGCTCGAAACCCTGCGGCAGGCCCTGCCAGCTCGCGCGCCGATAGACCTCGCCGAGGCAGTAGGGCAATTGCGTGCGGCGATGGTAGCGAATGCCGTGCAGATGGATGCACTCGGTGCCGACGCTCACGTTGAGCCAGCCGGCCAGCACCGAGTCGGCGGGAACGCGGTCGGTGTGCAGGAACTGGAATCCGGTCGCGTTTGTGTATTGCAGCAGATCGTCGATGTTGCGAATGTGCTGCTCGTAGGTCACGCGGGTTTCGGCGCTGCGCACCAGGGTGCCGGCGCCGCGCCGGCGCAGGATCAGGCCTTGGTCGGTAAGCAGCTGCAGGGCCGCACGTGCGGTGAAGCGGCTGATCTTGAAGCGCTTGCACAGCACCGCTTCGGTGGGAAACGCCTTGCCGACCGGGTGGTCGCCGCGGCGAATTTCCTCGCGCAGGATTTCGGACACCTGCAGGTAGCGCGGCTGGCGCGACGAGCGCAGGCCACGGACCGTGGTATCGGCCTTGTCGGCGGCGTCGGCGTGCGCATGCGGCATAATCGGCGGACGATAGGGAGAGGTCGATGGCGCAAACGATAGCAGAACGACAGTTGCGCGGCGCGCCGCTGTGCCAGACCTTGCACTGGCTTGCGGCGGGGAAAATCGACGCGGCGCAATTGACGCAGACGTATCTGGATGCCATGGCACAGCGCAATGCGTGGCTGAATGCGTATGTCGCCACCGATGCGGACGGCGCACCCGGACAGGCACGCGCATCCGATTCCCGTCGCGCTCGGGGCAAGGCGATCGGACGACTGGACGGCGTGCCCGTCGCGGTCAAGGACAACATCGACGTGGCCGGACTCCCAACGCATGCGGGTCTGCCCGGCGCGCGCAGTCCGGCCGCGAGCGACGCCGCCGTGGTCGAACGTCTGCGCGGTGCGGGTGCGGTGATCCTCGGCAAGACCGGCATGGACGAAGGCCCCGGTGCGGAGGGAAAAAATCCGCATTTCGGCGATGTGCACAATCCCTGGGCCAAGGGATTTTCTCCGGGCGGTTCGTCCGCCGGCAGCGCGGCAGCTGTCGCGGCGGGTTTGTGCGCGGCGGCGATCGGCACCGACACCCTCGGCTCGGTGCGCATTCCGGCGAGCTATTGCGGAGTCTATGGACTCAAGCCGACGTCCGGCGAGGTCTCGCTGCGCGGCGTCGCGCCGGCGGCGCGGCGGCTGGATTGCGTGGGCCTGCTCGCGCGCGGCGTGGACGATCTGGCCGTGCTCTATCATGTGCTCGCCGGTTACGACGCCGATGATCCGCGTTCGCGGCGGCGGCGCGTGGAGCCGGATCTGCCGGATTGGGAGCCGGGAAAATTGCGTGTCGGCCTGCTCGCGGATTTGCGTGCCTGGGGCACGACCGATGCCGTCGCAAGCGTGTTCGCGCGCGCCCTCGATGCGCTGGCGCACGAATTGCCAAACCGGCGTACGATCGACTTCGCGGATTTTCCGATTTCCGCCGCGCGCCGTGCCGGCTTGTTCCTGGTCGAGGCGGAAATGCTCGGCGCTTGTCCCGCCGATGTGCTCGCTGCCGTCTCGCCGCGTCTTGCGCGTCTGCTCGACTACGCGCGTGAAAAATCCGCCGCCGACTATGCCGCCGCCGACCGCATCGCCGATGCGGCCGTGCTCAAGGCGCGGCGATTGTTCGCCGGCATCGACGTCCTGATCACGCCGACCACGCCGCAGACAGCATTCGTCCACACCGAAGCGGCGCCAATCGATCAGGCCGATTTCACCGCGTTCGCGAATCTTTCCGGCTGTCCGGCACTGAGCCTGCCGATGGGCCTGACCGCAGACGGACTGCCGTCCGGATTGCAGCTCACGGGTCCGCCCGGTTCCGACCTGCGCCTGCTGGAATTGGCGCAAGTCTGCGCGGCGGCGTTGGACGCGACGCCCGATTATCCGATCGGAGCATGAATACGCCGCCTTCCGCCGAACAAGGAATGCCGACGATGAAACAGGACGATTCCATCGCGCGCATGCGCTTTGTGGTCGAACTGGCGCGACGCCTGCATCAATACGGCGCCGCGGCGCCGCGCCTGGAATCCGCCATCGACAGTGTCAGCGCGCGCCTGGGCCTGCATTGCGACAGCCTGTCGACGCCGACTGCGCTGATCCTCTCGTTTGCGAACCGCGGGCAGGACGAGGACGCGCTCAGCGAGCACACTCAGGTCATCCGCCTGTCGCCCGGCGACGTGAACCTGCGCCGGATGTGCGAAGTGGACGAGATCGCCGACCGCGTGATCGCCGGTACGCTGGATATCGCCGAAGGTTCGCGGCTGCTGCGCGCCATTCATCGGCGTCGCAATACGCGCAACCGCATCTATACCGCGGCCAGTTACGGCATTGCGGCGGCGGCGGTCGCGGCGATCCTGCATTCGACCTGGGCGGATATCGCCGTTGCCGGCATTATCGGCATCCTCATCGGCGCGATCGCGCTCGCCAGCGAAGGACGGCCGCGTCTGGGCGCGAGTTTCGAGGCCATCTCCGCGCTGCTCGCCACCCTGATTGCCACGGCGGTCGGCGCCTTTCT
>JAJXWU010000183.1 GCA_021781425.1 Pseudomonadota bacterium | reverse complement strand
TGCGTGCAGGCGTTCGGCGGCCTTGCGCTTGGCGAGTTGGAAATCGCGGATGCCGTGCTCGCTGATCAGGCGCGCGGCTTCCAGCGCGACGCGGCGGCGCAGCTTGGGGTTGCGCATGGACATCAGAAGATCCCGTAGGCGTCCTGTTGGACCTTCTTTTCCTCTTCCGTGGCGTTGTTCGGTCCGGCGGCGAGGCGGGCGACGTCCTCGACCCTGAACACTTCCAGCATGCTGTTCGGATCGCTTGCCGGCGCGAGCTGGCCGGTGGCCTTGTCGATGCGCGCGGTGGTGATGCCAGGCGGCATTTCGAACGGATGCTCAGGCACGCCCCTGAGTGCATTTTTCATGAACTCTATCCACATCGGCAGCGCAGCCTGCGCGCCGAATTCGCCGACACCGTTGCTGCGTCCGAGCGATGAGAAATCGTCGAAGCCGACCCAGACGCTGGCGACAAGATCGTCGTTGTAACCGTTGAACCAGGCATCGCGGTGATCGTTCGTCGAGCCGGTCTTGCCGGCCAGGTCATTGCGCTTGAGTACCATCGCGCCGGCGCCGGTGCCGCGGCGCACGACGTCGCGCAGGATCGATCCGATCAGGTAGGCGGTGCGCGCATCGAGCACGCGCGGCGCGAGCTTCGGCGCGTTCGGATCCGCCGGCGCTGCAGCCGCGGTTGTCGCGGAAGCAGCCGGCAACGAAGCCTTGACCGGCTGTGCGTCGCCGGGTTTGGAATCGGCGGCTGCGGCCTGTGCTTGAGCATCCTCGAGCAGGCGTTGCGGACAATGCCGGCACGCCAGCGCCGGCTGCGCCTTGTAGATTTCCTTGCCATCACGGTCGACGATACGGTCGATGAAATACGGGTCGACGAGAAACCCGCCGTTGGCGAAGACGGCATAACCGCGCGCCATCGCCAGCGGCGACACCGAGGCGGTACCGAGCGCGAACGAGAGGTTTTCCGGCAATTGCTGCGGGCTGAAGCCGAAGCGCGTCGCGAATTCGCGCGCGTAGCGCACGCCGATCGCGTCGAGCAGTCGCACCGAAACCAGGTTCTTGGATTCGACCAAAGCTTCGCGCAGACGCATCGGACCTTCGAATTTGTCGTCGTCGTTCTTCGGCTCCCACAAACCGTTCGGCTTGGACGGATCGGCGAACACGATCGGGGCATCATTGATGATCGAGGCCGGCGTGAAGCCATGTTCGAACGCGGCGGAATAAAAAAACGGCTTGAAGCCGGAGCCGGGCTGGCGGCTCGCCTGCACGGCGCGGTTGAACTTGCTGCGCGCGTAGGAAAATCCGCCAACCTCGGCCTTGATCGCGCCATCGTTCGGGTCGAGCGCGATCAGCGCGCCCTGCACCTTGGGAAGCTGCGAGAGTTTCCACGCGCCGTCGGCGGTACGCGCCAGGCGCACCACGTCGCCGACCTTGAGCACGTCGTCGACGCGTTTCGGCGGCGCGCCACGATGGCTTTCGTCCTTGTAGCGCTGCGCCCAGCGCACGGCGGCCAGATCTAGCGGCACACTCTGGCCGTCTTGCAAATAGACGTCCGCGGATTTTTCTGAACTGTCGACGACGATGCCGGCGATAAGCCCGAGCACGGGACGGAAGGCGTCCGCATCCAGCCGCTTGTCCAGTTGCGGCGGCAGCGGGTGTGCGCCCAGGTTGAAATGCGCTTCCGGCCCGCGGTAGCCGTGCCGTTCATCGTAGGCGATGAGATCGTCGCGCATGGCCTGGTCGGCGGCGGTCTGATCGCGCGAATCGAGCGTCGTGTAGATGCTGTAGCCGTCGGTCAGCGCGTCGTTGCCGAGTCGGTCAAGCGCCTCCAGCCGCACCTGCTCGGCGATATAGGGTGCCTCGACCTCGACCGGCGGCTCGTGGGCGAAGGCCTGATCCGGCTCGGCGCTGGCCTGTTTGAATTGCGCTGCCGTGATGAAGCCGTTGTCGAGCATGCGCTGCAGGGTGTAGTTGCGCCGTTCGGTGGCGCGCGCGCGATTGCTCAGCGGGTTGCTGCTGGACGGGAATTTCGGCAGCGAGGCGAGCATCGCGCATTCGGGCAAGGTCAGCTGGTCGAGCGTCTTGCCGTAGTAGAACTCGGCGGCCGCGGCTACGCCGTAGGCACGATTGCCGAAGAAGATCTTGTTCAGGTAGAGCTGAAGGATTTCATCCTTGGTCAATTCGTGCTCGATGCGGAACGAGAGGAAGATTTCCGTGGCCTTGCGCGTGAGGCTGACTTCGGAACTGAGGAAGAATCCGCGCGCCACCTGCTGCGTGATCGTGCTGCCGCCCGGCACGTGCAGGCTGCGTTTGACGATCATGTAGCCAATCGCGCGCAGGATGCCGGTGAAATCGATGCCGGAGTGGCTGTAGAAATTCGCGTCCTCGGCGGCGAGGAATGCGTTCTTCAACTGCTGCGGTACGGCTTCGATCTTGACCGGAATGCGGCGCGTCTCGCCGATCGTCGAAATGAGCTTCCCGTCCTTGCTGTAGACGCGCAGCGGCACCTGCAGGCGCACGTCCTTCAAGACGTCCACGGAAGGCAGGCGCGGCTCGATCAGCCAGTACGCGATACCGACGCCAAGAGCACCGACCACCACGCCAAGCACGCACAAAATCAAGAACCAACGGAGCAAACGTCGAAAAATTCTCATGCGCAGCCGGAGTTGTGATCACAGTCAAGGTTGACAAGCGGTCTTCCGGGCGAAGATCGCGTTGCCAGTATAGGCGTACGGCGCTTGCGCCGATAGCCGAATTCTGCGGAAATCGTGGCAGAACGATGACATAATCAAGTTTTATCAATAACTTGCAAGATCTTTCAAGAGACTGTTGATAATCCGTTAAAGTTCGTATTTAATGT
>JAJXWU010000208.1 GCA_021781425.1 Pseudomonadota bacterium | reverse complement strand
GGTCAACCTGCCGTGGTTTGCCTTGTGGATTGGTTTGCTGCTGGGCCACTATGGGCAATGGCGTGCGCTGGGATTGGATCGCCCGCGTGCGCTGGCGGCCATGTACGCGCTCGGCTCGTTGCCGTTGCTCGACGTCCACGTCGCGCTCGCCGGTTACGCGGATCTGTGGCTGGCCACGCTGCTCGGTTTTGCAGCGCTGGCGTGGTTGCGCTGGCGGCGCGAACGCGACGCCGGGCAGCTCGTCATCGCCGTCGTCTGCGTCGTGTTGTTGCCCGCGATCAAGCTCGAAGGCGCGGTCTGGCTGTTGCTGTGCGCGGCGGTGGCGATCTATGACATCCTGCCGCGCCGCTCGCGGCGCTGGACCCTGACGGCGGCCGTGTGCGCACTGTTGCTGGCGGCGTTCGTTCGCCACATCGCCCTGCCGCTACCGGTGCTGGGCTGGGTGGAGATCACGCATAGCCACATCGTGGTGCCCGCGCTCGGCGAATATGCTTTGCATTTCGACGCCGGCGCACTGGCGAGCGTGCTCAACAGCTTGTTCGTGCAGCCGAATTGGCACCTGTTGTGGTGGCTGGCGCCGGCTGTCGCGTTGTGGCACTGGCGCGCACTGCGCAATGACGCGGCCCTGCGCCACCTCGGTGCATTCGTGCTGATCGGTTTCGCGTTTCTGCTGTTCCTGTTCGCCTGCACCGACGCTTCGCGCTGGGCGGAGAGCTATACCGCGATCAACCGGCTGATCCTGCAACTCGTGCCCGCGACGGTCACGGTGCTCGCTTTGCTGTGTCGCGATGCGGCATTTTTGCGTTCGTCCATGAACGCGAAGATCACGCAGCGGTCGTCCTGACCGCACTTCTCAAATAAACATCCGTCACCCGTGGCACGACGCGATCCAGCGTGAATTCGCGCTGCAAGCGCGCGCGGCCGGCATCGCCCATCTTCCGGCGCAGCGCGGCATCGCCGGCCAGGCGCCGGAGCGCCGCGGCCAGCGCATCGGCATCGCCCGGCGGCACCAGCAATCCGGTTTCGCCGTCGCGCACGACGAAACCCACGCCCGATCCGCGGATGTCGCTGGCGACGACCGGCAACCCGGCGCGCATGGCCTCGAGCAGCACGATGCCGAACGACTCCGCGCGTTCGGTCGAGGGCAGACAGAAAATGTCCGCGTTGGCGTAGGCCTTGTCGAGCAACGCCTGGCCGGCCGCATCCATGTCCAGGCGTCCCGCGAAGCGTACCCGCGCATCGACGCCAAGCTCCGCGGCGAGCTTGCGCAACGCATTGGCGCGTTCGCCATCGCCGACCAGCACCAGGCTCGCGTCGGGCACGCGCGCGAGCGCGCGCAGCAGCACGTCGAAGCCCTTGAAGTAGCTTAGCCGGCCCACCGCGAGCAGGCGCAGGCCATTTCCCTCTCTCCCGTTGGCGGGAGTGGGTTGGGGTGAGGGTGGTGCCGTAGCCGTGTCGAGCGTGTCCGCAATTCCCAACGGAATCACCCGGACTTTTTCGCGCCACGGGCGCAACGCGTCGCTGGAATCGGCATAGGCCTGCGACGTGGCGATGACATTCTGCGCACGCCGCAGCAGCGCCTGTTCCCACGGTTTGTAAATGCGATAGGCCAGACGCAAGGCGCGGCGGCGCGCGTCCAGCGGAATATCCGCATGCCAGTGCACGATCCACGGCAGGCGCCGCGCGGCGGGCGAGAGCAGGGCCCAGAACGCCGAGGTATTCGGCACGTGGATGTGCAGCACATCGGGCCGGAATTCGCGAATCGCGCGCGCGAGCCGGCGCGGGAACGCCGGACTCACCGGCGCGTAGACGACTTGTCCGTGGCAGGCGGCCAGATCCACCTCGACGTCGCCGACGCGAAACCGGCTGCTGCGCCGGGCTCCCGGCTCCGCATGCGCGAGCACGCGCACGGTCATGCCCTGCGCCGCTTGCGCGGCGGCCAGATCCGCCACGAAACGCTCGATGCCGCCCGGGTGCGGCGGAAAGAATTTGCCGAGGTGGAGGATGCGCATGGGGTTCACGATCCACCCTCACCCGCGCCTGCGGCGCGGCCTCTCCCGCCAGCGGGAGAGGCGGAAATCTGCGCGCTCTTGCTCCTTCTCCCGTTGGCGGGAGAGGCGGAAATCTGCGCGCTCTTGCCCCTTCTCCCGGTGGCGGGAGAGGGTTGGGGTGAGGGTGGTTTGGTCAGCGCAGGGCCGATTTCGGTCGAAGCGTTGCCGCGCTCAGCGCTCTTGCCCCCTCTCCCGCTGGCGGGAGAGGGTTGGGGTGAGGGTGGTTCGATCAATGCAGAGGCAATTTCGATCAACACGGCCTCCGTATCTTGCAGTGCGTCGTTGTTCCAGAAGCGCATGACGCGATAGCCCAGGGCGCGCAGGGTCCCGGTGCGAAGGGCGTCGTGTGCCGCATTATCGGCATGCTGGCTTCCATCCACCTCGACGATCAGTTTTGCTTCCAGACAGACAAAATCCACAATGTAGCCGGCTATCGGAAACTGACGCCGAAACTTAGCACCGCACAGACGTCGGGCGCGAATATGTTTCCATAGAAGCGACTCGGCATCGGTCGACGCTGTGCGCAACCCACGTGCGGGCGATGTTCCGTTGCGAGGTTTCATTGACCACCCTCACCCGGCGCGCTGCGCGCGCCGGCCTCTCCCGCCAGCGGGAGAGGCGGAAAATACAGTCGATTCGGAGTCGCCTGAGGGAGAGGCAGGCAAATCCCCTCACCCATCACCCGACCTCGGCAGCGGGATCACCTTGGCGCCCTTGGCGGAGGACGGTTGGCGTGCTTTGTCGCGGCGCAGTTGCGCCAGTTCCTGCTCCAGGAGCGCCAGCTTCTGCGTCAGCCGG
>JAJXWU010000001.1 GCA_021781425.1 Pseudomonadota bacterium | reverse complement strand
CGCTGAATCTGGGGTTCCTTGGCCAGCCGACGCCGGTGCCGAAATCGTTCTGGGGCGGTTACGCGCAGGGCGCCTGGCGCGCGCTGGAATGGAATCGCTCGAGTCTGGTGCCGTTTCTGCGTTACGAGGAATTCAACACGGCGGCGGCGTATGCGGAACGGCCGCAAGGACCGGGCACCGCAGCGCAGCCGACCCAGCGCGTGTGGACGACGGGCATCAACTACTACCTGAATCCGAACGTGGTGTTCAAGATCGACTATCAGAATTTCCATTACGATGACGCGCTGTTGAATTACGGCAACCGTTTCGATCTGGGTATCGGATACCAATTTTGACCATGCAGGTGCGCTGGTTACTTCCCATCGGCATCGGTGCGGCAGCGACCGCGCAGGTCGCGCACGCTGTGCAGTACATGACCGTCGCACAGGCGCAACAGGCCGCGTTCGCGCATGCCACGCGGTTTGTCCCGATTGCGGCCGACATCGACACTGCCGCGCTCGGCGCGCCGGCGGGCTGGAAGCCGCTGATCTGGCGCGTGCAGAACGCTAGCGAAACGAGCGGCTGGTTTTTCGAGGATGCCGTGATTGGCAAGAGCGAACTCATCACCTACGCGCTGGCGCTGGACGCTTCCGGCAGGATAACGGCGCTCGAAGTACTCGAATACCGAGAATCGCACGGTGGCGAGGTGCGTCTGGCCGGCTGGCGCAACCAGTTCCAGGGCAAGTCGGTGGCCGATCCGGTCACGCTGGATCGCGACATCCGCAACATCTCCGGGGCCACGCTATCGTGCCGGCATCTGACCGAAGGCGTGCATCGTCTGCTGCAACTGTACGCCCACGTGCTGGCGGCAAGGCGATGAGCGGCGTTCGGCGCGCGCGTCCATGGCTGGGCACGATCGTCGATATCCGCGTCGACGGTGTGGATACGCCGCGTGCCCTGCGTGCCATCGAAGCGGCATTCGCCGAAGTCGCCAGCGTTCACGGGCTGATGAGCTTTCACGCGGATGACAGCGATCTCGCGCGCCTGCGCCTTGCGCCAGCGGGCACGCTCGTGCGCGTGAATGCGCGCACTTACGAAGTGCTGGATTGGTCGCTACGCATCGCGGCAGTGTCGGACGGTGCGTTCGATCCCACGGTGGCCGCTGCGTTGGTCGAACGCGGGGTATTGCCGGTGCCGCGATCGATCTTCGTGCCCGACGCTGGCGCATGCTGGCGCGATATCGAATTGCTGGGTGGCGAACGCGTGCGCCTGCGCAAACCGCTCTGGCTCGACCTGGGCGGCATCGCCAAGGGCTACGCCGTGGATCGCGCGATCGAGGTACTGCACGCGCATGGCGCGATTGACGCCTGCGTCAATGCCGGCGGCGATCTGCGTGTTGCCGGCGCGCGTACCGAGCGGATCGCCGTGCGCGCTGCTGATGGCGGCATCTTTACCGCGTTGAAATTGAGCGACGGTGCAGTGGCCACGAGCAGTACCGTCGACGCGCGGCATCTTCACGGTGCATCGCATAAACTCGCCGACATCGGCATTACCGTGAGCGTGGTCGCGGCAAATTGCATGGTCGCCGATGCTCTGACCAAGATTGCCCTCGCCGGCGACGCCGCGGCGCATGCCGCGCTTGCTGTCTTTGGTGCGCAGGCGTGGATGCATCGCGTCGCGGATGGCTGGCATAAGCTGGATCGCGCCGCATGAGACGCGGAAAGCATCATGGCGCGTCCTCGCGTGCGTATCTGACGCGGCAGCAGAAAACGATCATATACGGCGTGTTCGCGCTGTTGTGGATCAGCGGCGCGGTGTGGCTTCTCGTCCACTATTTTCTGCCGCTGCACGGGCCGTTTGGCGACGTACCGAATCCGGCGGAGCGCTGGCTGATCGCCGCACATGGTGCGGGCGCCTTCGCCGGATTGTGGCTGGGCGGTTGGCTGTGGCGCGCGCACGTGACACCGTGGCGACGTGCCGGCACGCATCGCCACAGCGGCAACACGCTGTTGTGGATCGGCGGTGTGTTGATCGTCAGCGGGTATCTTCTGTACTACGCATCCGGCGATTCGACGCGCGACTGGATTTCATTGACGCACTGGATCGCCGGATTGACCCTGCCGCTGTGCCTGCTGACGCATGCGCTGCGCAGCCAGCGTTACCGCGCGCCGAATTGAGTCGAGGCCGGAGCGAAGCGTACGAGCACGATTTCCCCGCCGCCGGTCATCACCACGCGGTCATCGTCCGCATCCGGCAGCATGAGCACGGATTCGTCCGCCTCGAGTGTTTGCGCCGTGCCGCCGGCCTTGACTGTAGCGCTGCCGGCTGCGAGGTAGACGAACCATGTCGCGTCGTCCGGAAAGAACACCATCGGTCCGACCAGAGGCCGATGCAGCACTTCGGCGCGATACGCATCGCGGCGCGCAATCACGTTGATATCACGCACCGGACCGGCGAGGAGCTTGCCGAAGGTCCGCGTTTCCCCGGCGAATGGCACGAAACGCAGGCGCTGTTCCAGGCGCACGGATTCGGCACCGTCGAAGCGCAACTCCATGCCGATACCTTCGAGCAGGGCGATGTGCCGGTCGCAGCCGGGAAACGCGGAAAACGCGCCGTCGCTCTCGATCTCGGCGATGCTCACGCGCCAGTCGAACGGGACATTCGCGTCCGCGTTCGCTTCGGGGTGCGCGGCAAGCTCCGTCGTCCAGCCGCCACCGTTCTTCCAGCGCATGCGCCGGTAGTCGGCGTGGCGCAAAACGCGTGCGCGCATCAGCGCGAACCGACCAGTGCGTGCAACCGCGCGGTCGAGGCAGCGAGACTGGCGTGCCAGTCGTAGCCGATGATGGGCCGGCCGCTGGCCGCATCGTCGAAGTCTTCGC
>JAJXWU010000119.1 GCA_021781425.1 Pseudomonadota bacterium | reverse complement strand
GATGACGCAGGACGATGCGCTCGCGAACGAACTGCTCGCCGCCGGCGAGGCCACGCTCGACCGCGCCTGGCGCCTGCCGCTGTGGGACGACTACCAGAGCCAACTCGACACCGGTTTCGCGGACGTCGCCAACATCGGCGGCAAATACGCCGGCGCCATCACCGCCGGCTGTTTCCTGGCGCGCTTCACCGAAGGCTTTCGCTGGGCACACCTGGACATCGCCGGCAGCGCGTGGGAGGAAGGCCGCAAGGGCTCGGCCACGGGACGCCCGGTGTCATTGCTGGTGCAATATTTGTTGGACAAAGCCGGGTGAAAGAAATGCGTCATCCCGGCAATCCCTGTCGGGATGACGAGATACCATCATGCCGCGCGCTGATTTTTATCTGATTGCCAAACCGCGTTTTCGCGCCGACCCGCTGCTGCTGGTATGCGAGCTGGCCAAGCGCGCCTTCGCGAACGGTCAGAGCGCCCTGATCCTCGCGCGATCGCTGGAGCAGGCCGAACTGCTCGACGAAAAAATGTGGGAATTCGATGCGGACGCATTCGTCCCGCACCAGATCGCCGGCGACGAAGACGATGCGATCACGCCGGTGCTGATCGTGCCGCCGGGGACATCCGCGCCGGATCGCGCACTCGTCATCAATCTGCGCGACGAATCGGTTACCGGGACATTCGAGCGCGTGCTGGAAGTGGTGCCGGACGAGGAATCGTTGCGCACCGGCTCGCGCGAACGGTGGAAAACCTACAAGACTGCGGGCATCGAAGTCGTGAAGCACGATATGTGAAGATCAATTTTTACCGTCGGCTTTCGGACCGGAAGCTGCCGCGACTTGGTCGGCCTGCAATGCCTTGAAGCGCGCATCGCCGCGGACCGGATCCCAGGCCGGATCGATCCCCAACATCGCGGGCGAGTAATAGAAACCGATGCCGGGACTGGCCAATGCCGTGGTCAGCAGCGGCACGGCCAGATCGGGACGCTGCGCCTGCGCATACAGCACCGCATTCGCCACCATCGCATTCGGACCGGCTACGCTGTCGCCGGCAGCGGCGACGATGGCCTGCGCGCGCGCGATCGCACCGAGACCTTCCTGCGTGCGACCAAGACCCAGTTCGGCGCTGGCGAGATTTCTCCAGACATAGGCAAGGTCGCTGCCTTGCTGCACCACGAGCTCCGCACGCGCTTGCGCCTGCGCCCGCGCGAATAGCGGCTGCGCCCGGGCACTGTCGCCGGCCAACCGGTACAGATTGGCCAGTTGCAGCGCCTTCGACCCGCGCACGAAGGAGAAATTGTCCGGCGTGTCGTCCACGCCTTGCAGCAGCGCGATGGCGTCGCCGTAGCGGCGCAGATAAATCAGCAAATCGGCGCGCCACGTCCGCAGCACCGGCTCCTCGCCCTGCGCTGCATCCAACGCGCGCAGCGCGTCACCCGTATCCAGCAGCAGGGTGTTGGACAGATCGATGCGCGCGTTGATATTGGCCGGATCCAGGGCCAACGCGCGCTGCAGCCAGATCGTGGCATCGGCGTAGCTGGCAGTCATCATGCAGGTTTCGCCGAGATCGTTGGCCAGCGCGCTGTTGCGCGGATCGTGCGTCAACGCGCTTTGCAACGAGCCGACCGCCGCATCGAAACGGCCCTCGCGGCGCTCCACGTAACCGCGCGCCGTCAGCGCATCGGCATCGTTGGGCCGCAGCGCGAGCGCCGCGTCGAAGGCCTCGCGCGCGGCGGCGTAGTCGCCGCGCCCGTAGTAGTCGCTGAAACCGATGGCCAGGTGCGCTTCCGCCAGATCCGGCGCGAGTTGCAGGGCCCGTTCGGCGTCGGCGCGCGCCTGCACGGTCAGTTGCTTGACGTCCAGGCCACCGCCGCCATTGAGCCAGGCCAGTTCGCTTTCCACATACGACAGCCGCGCCAGCGCCAGGGCGAAATGCGGGTCTTGCGCGAGCGCCTGCCGGTACAGCGGCAGCGCGGCCTTGAGGCTGGCCGTGTCGCTGTTCACCTTGCCGCGGTTGGCCTGATATTCGGCGTGCAGGAACAGATCCAGCGCGGCCCGGTTCGTGGTCGGCAGCGCGGCCAGACTCGCCGTTTCCGCGGGCGACAGCCGCGCCTTCAGCGCATCGGCCACCTTCTGCGCCACTTCGCCTTCGACGCCGAACAGATTGTCCAGCGTGCGAGTGTAGTCCTGCGCCCAGAGGTGGGCGGCGCTGCGCGCATCGACCAACTGCACGTTGATCAGCACCTGATTGCCCGCGCGCTGCACGCTGCCTTCCAGGATCGTCGCCACGCCCAGTTGCTGTCCGATCGCTTTCACATCGTCCGGGCGCACGCCGTATTTCGCCGTCGAGGCGCGCGCGATGACCTTGAGATCGCCGATGCCCGCGAGCTTGGTCAGGATCAGATCCTGCATGCCGGCGACGAAATAGGCGTTGCTCTTGTCGTCGGACAGATTCTCGAACGGCAGCACCGCGATGGACTTGTCGGGAATGCCGCCCGGCGGCACGGTCGCCGCCGCGACAACTTCGGTGCGCGCGGGCCCCGGCGCGATTCGCCACAGCACGCCGCCGCCGACCGCAAGCAGCAAGGCGAGGATCAGAAGCTCCATGCCGGTCACGCGCTGCGCGCCGCGTTCGCCGTGATACCAGGCCAGCACAAGCGTCGCAAAAAACCCGATGGCCAGGGCCACGGTGATGCCGCGGCGCACGCCATCGGCCCAACCGAATTGCTGACCGACGATATCCAGACCCTGCAGCAGCGCGAACGCCGCGGCAAGATACGCCAGCGCCCACTGCACGATCTTGCGGTTCTGCAGGCGCTGCAGGAAGGGCGTGTCCAGGCGCTGCGTCGCCGTACCCGTCGGCACGTCGCGCAACGGCAGCTCCGGCGTGTGGCGCACGTGCACGGTCAACGCATCGTCCGCGCGGATCGCGAAGTGGCGTACCAGATCGTCGATGAGTTCGCGGCAATCGGGGTAACGCCGCGCCGGATCCTTGGCCGTCATCCGTTCCAGAATGCGCGCCAGTTCGGCGTCCACGGCCGGATTGAGCGTGCGGATGTCCGGCAGCGGCGCATCGACCACTTCGCGCATCAGCGCCAGCGGCGACGTGCTCGTGTAAGGCAGGCGCCCGGCCAGGCATTCGAACAACACGATGCCGAGCGCGAAGATGTCGCTGCGCGGATCGGCCGCGGCGCCGTCGTAGCGTTCGGGCGCCAGATAGCCGGGCGTACCGAGAAACGCGCCGGTCGTGGTCAACCGGGAGCCGCCGTCCTGGGTGGATTGGGCGATGCCGAAATCCGAGACTTTGGCGACGCCGGCGGTGGAAATCAGGATATTGCCCGGCTTGACGTCGCGATGGATCAGTCCCTTGGCGTGTGCGCAGGCGAGACCGCGCGCGGCTTGCACGACCAGACGCGCGGCCTGATGCGGCGCGAGGTGTTTTTCGCGCTTGAGCAGGGCATCGAGCGAAACGCCGTCCACGAATTCCATCGCGAAATACGGCAGGCCATTCGCGCTGCCGATCGCATAGACGTGCACGACGTGGGCGTGGTCGAGCGTGGCCACCGCGCGCGCCTCGCGCTGGAAGCGTTCGACGACGCGCGCGTCGTGCGCCAGCGCGTCGGCCAGTACCTTGATCGCGACATGGCGGTCCAGCGCCGCATCATGCGCCTTGTACACGACGCCCATGCCGCCGCGGCCGAGTTCGGATACGAGCTGGTACTGGCCGAATGCGCTTTTCATGCCGTCGTCCCGGTTCTCGCTCGCGCAACGCCCTGCGGGAATGGTAACCCGCACGCCGGTCAAAGGTAAGCGGGATTGCCTTTGCCGGAAACCGGGCGGAAACTGAGTTGCCCCCGCAGCGGGCGACGGATTTTTCCCCAACTTTCCTGAGCAGGTGACCCTCCATGAAAACCCTATCGATCGCATGTTCGGCAGTGCTGGCACTCGCAGCAACGACGGTAATGGCCAAACCGCCGGTAGACAACGTCAGCCATCGGCGCCATCCCAACCTGGCCGCGGCCCAGCGCCTGACCACGCAGGCGTTCGAGAAAGTCGTGGCGGCGCAACGCGCCAACGAATTCGATCTCGCCGGCCACGCGCAGAAGGCGAAGGATCTGCTCGATCAGGCCAATCGCGAACTCAAGGAAGCGGCGCAAACCTCCAACGCCAATCATCACTGAGCAATCGTTTCGCAACCTGCACGAAGCCCGGCCCCGCCGGGCTTCGCTTTTTTTGAGCGCGCGCCTTGGGCGATCCGCCGCGCGCCGTTACAATCGTGCCCTCGTCTCACGAACCAGCCCTGCCCCGCGCGGGCGCAAGGCAGTCGACAATGGAAAAAAGTTTCGACCCCCGCTCCATCGAGTCGAAGTGGTATGCGCGCTGGGAAGCGGCGGGCGCGTTCGCGCCGCACGGCGATGGCGCGCCGTACTGCATCCTGTTGCCGCCGCCGAACGTGACCGGCACCCTGCACATGGGTCACGCGTTCCAGATGACGCTGATGGACGCGCTGATCCGCTACCAGCGCATGCGCGGCATGCGCACGCTCTGGCAGGGCGGCACCGACCACGCCGGCATTGCGACGCAAAAGATCGTCGAGAACCAGTTGGCCGCGGAAGGCAAGACGCGCCACGACCTGGGCCGCGAACAATTCGTCAAGCGTGTGTGGGAATGGAAAGCCGAATCCGGTTCCACGATCACGAACCAGATGCGCCGTCTCGGCGCGTCGATGGACTGGTCGCGTGAGCGCTTCACCATGGACGAAGGCCTGTCGGCGGCCGTGCGCAAGGTCTTCGTACAGTGGTATCGCGATGGCCTGCTCTACCGCGGCAAACGCCTGGTGCACTGGGATCCGGTACTGATGACGGCGGTGTCGGATCTGGAGGTCGAAAACCAGGAGAAGGACGGCTCGCTGTGGTCGATCCGCTATCCCGCCAGCGACGGAAGCGACGGCGTGGTGGTGGCGACGACGCGCCCGGAAACCATGCTCGGCGACGTCGCCGTGGCGGTGCATCCGGACGACGAGCGCTACGCGCATCTGGTCGGCAAGAAACTTAAGCTGCCGCTGACCGGGCGCGAGATTCCGGTGATCGCCGACGACTACGTCGACCGCGAGTTTGGCACCGGCGCGGTGAAGATCACGCCCGCGCACGATTTCAACGACTGGCAGATCGGCGCGCGCCACAAGCTGACGCCAATCACGATTCTGACGCTCGATGCGAAGGTCAACGAAAACGCGTCGGAAAAATACCGCGGCCTGGATCGTTACGCCGCACGCAAGGCAGTTCTTGCCGACCTCGAAGCGCAGGGTCTGCTCGTCGAAACGAAAAAGCACAAGCTGCAGGTGCCGATCAGCCAGCGCTCGGATGCGGTGATCGAACCAATGCTCACCGACCAGTGGTTCTTGGATCTCACCTCCGAACGCGGACGCCGCGCCATCACCGAGCCCGCGCTCGATGCGGTGCGCTCGGGCGCCATCAAATTCGTGCCGGAAAGCTGGGGTGCCACGTACACGCAGTGGCTGGACAATATCCAGGACTGGTGCGTGAGTCGGCAACTGTGGTGGGGACACCGCATCCCGGCGTGGTTCGACAACGACGGCAACATCTTCGTCGGCGAGGATGAAGCCGACGCGCGCGCCCACGCAAAAACGCCGCCGGTCGGCGCGCTGCGCCAGGACGAAGACGTGCTCGACACCTGGTTTTCGTCGGCGCTGTGGCCGTTTTCGACGATGGGCTGGCCGGGCGACGCACCGGTGCGCGAAGGCGGCAAGATCGTGGCGAACTGGAAGGACGACCGGGCCTACCTGCCCAGCGCCGTGCTCGTCACCGGCTTCGACATCATCTTCTTCTGGGTCGCGCGCATGGTGATGGCGACGCAGTATTTCACCGGCAAGATACCGTTCCGCGAGGTTTACATCAACGCCATCGTGCGCGACGCCGAAGGCCAGAAGATGTCCAAGTCGAAAGGCAACACCATCGATCCGCTGGATCTGATCGACGGCATCGAGCTCGACGCGCTGGTGAAAAAATCCACTTCTGCACTTTTGATCCCGCAGGTGCGCGAGAAAGTGGAGAAACGCATCCGCAAGGAATATCCCAACGGCATCGCGCCGGTTGGCGCCGACGCGCTGCGCTTCACCTTCGCCGCGCTGGCCACTTACGGGCGCACGATCAATTTCGATCTGAAGCGCGCCGACGGCTACGGGAATTTCTGCAACAAGCTGTGGAATGCGGCGCGGTTTGTGCTGATGAACTGCACCGTCGAAGTCGCGACCGCGGCTGAGGGTGAGGCAGGAAGCCGAACGGCAAACGTTCCGGGGACGGTTCTTGCCAGTGCCCGAACCGAGCCGGAGAAATGGATCATCGCGCGGTTGCACAAAACCATCGCCGAAATCGAAGCGCAAATGCCGCTGTACCGCTTCGACCTGGTCGCGCAGGCGCTGTACGAATTCGTCTGGAACGACTACTGCGACTGGTTCGTGGAGCTGGCCAAGCCCGCGCTCAACGGCGGCGACAAGGCTGCCGCGGATTCGACCCGGCACACGCTGCTGGTCGTGCTCGAAGCCGCGCTGCGCGCGCTGCATCCAATCACGCCGTTCATTACCGAAGAGATTTGGCAGTCGGTCGCACCGCTGCTGGGCCTGATGGAATCCGGCATCACGCAGCGCAGCTATCCGCGTGCCGCGGATTTTTCCGTGGACGCCGCTGCGGAAGCCGAAACCGAGTGGCTCAAGGCCGTGGTGTCGCAAATCCGCCGCATCCGCAGCGAAATGAACATCGCGCCGGGCAGATCGATTCCGCTGCTGTTCGCCAATGGCAGTGCGAGCGATCGCGCGCGCGCGCAGAAATTCGCAACGCAGATCGCCTTCCTCGCCCGCACCGAATCGCAGCGTTGGCTCGCCGCTGGCGAGACCGAACCCGCCTCCGCCGCGGCCATCGTCGGCGATCTGAAACTGCTGATCCCGCTCGTCGGACTGATCGACATCGGCGCGGAAAAGACGCGTCTGGCCAAGGAAATCCAGCGTCTGCAAGGCGAGATCGCCAAGTCGAACGCCAAGCTTGCCAACTTCGGCGCGAACACGCCGGCCGCCGTCGTCGAACAGGAAAAGCAACGTATCGCCGAGCGCACGGCTGAACTCAAGGGCCTGGGCCAGCAAGCCTCCCTATTCGCGTCCGTCGACTGACTTACTTCGACAAGGCGAGCTGGATGTCCTCGAGCCGGTAGCTGCGCGTCTCGATGCCGCTGCGGGCCAGCATGAATCCCGCGACGACCATCGGCAGCGCGATTGCGATGGCCGCCAGCATGAAGTGTCCGAACAGTCCCGCGACGCCGAGTACCGCGCCGAGTATCCCGCCGGCCTTGGAACTCGCCGCGATGAGTCCGGCACCAGTGGCGCGCAAATGCACTGGATAGATCTCGGTCGAATAGGGAATCAGCGTCGCGATCACCCCGTTGACGCTGAACAGCAACGCAACCGCCGCCGCGATAGTCACTGGCGCGGAACGCAGACCCAGCGCGTCGATCGCGAAAAACGCCAGCAGCGCCAATACCGTGAGCGCGATCAGCAAGACCAGTGACCGAATGCTGCTCCAGCGCTGATACAGCCAGACCACGATGGCGATTCCGGGCATTGCAATGACGGCAGACTTGGCGAGCAAGAGGTTGGTAGCCTCCGGATCGACGCCGATCAGATTCAGGTTCGCCGGCAGCCAGAGCAGAAAGCCGAAATTCACCAAGCCCCAGGCAATGCCGCACAGCGCCAGGCCCCAGGTGATCCGCGCGTGGCGTCCGCGCAGCAGTTCGCGCAAGTTGCTCGTGGGTCGATGCGCCACGACGACATCATCGGTGGCATCCGGCATGGGGCAGGCGGATGCGCCCGAAAAATGCTGCAGCACGGCGCGCGCCTCGTCGTTCAGCCCGGCATGGGCGAGAAACCGCGGCGACTCGGGAAGGTAGCGATTAAGGAAGACGATCAATGCGCCGGTAGGAAGGTTCAACAGCCACAACGCGCGCCAACTGAACGCCGGCTCGAATACGGTCGCGGCGCCGGACGCGAGCAGATAGCCTGCCGATGTGCCGACGCAGCCGAGCGTGACCAGAAGCCAGCCGCGCTGCGCCGCGGGAATCATCTCGGCCATCAGCGTGAAAGCAATCGGCAGCATCCCGCCGGCGGCCGCGCCCATCAGGAAACACATGACCAGGTTCCAGGCGAATGCCGGCATCGCGCCACAGATCGAGGTGCCCATGAAAAGGATCGCCGACAGCAGGATGGCGGCGCGCCGTCCGAAGACGTCGGCGAGCCGTCCCCACACGATCGATCCGACCGTGGTTCCGGTCAGTGCGGACAACGCGAGATAGCCCGCCGTCGCCTTGGTGATGTCGTACTCGGACGCCATGCCCGGAATCACGAAGCCCAATGTCGCCGGCTTCATCACGTCGACGGCAAGCGCAATGGTCAGCACGATGATCAGCTTCCAATGCTCGCGATTGAGCGGCAGGCCATCGGCAACGTGAAAATGCACGCGATCGCCGCCGCGCAAAGTCAGACGTATCTGCTCGATACGCGGCAGCAGGCCATAACCTGCGACCAGCACGCCGAGCGGAATCAAGCCCATGCCGACCAGCATCGCGTTGTCCATCGGCATGCCGGCGAGGTGATAGTGCATCGGCGCGGCCATGACCAGCATGGGCACGTGCGCAAGCACGCCGGCGATCACGGCGGCGCAACCGATCCAGAATGCGAGCGGATGATGGAAGGTGATGCCGCCGAACTTCATGGCGCGCCGCGCCGGCCCGGCTCCGACGTTTCCGGCGGAAGCAGCTCCATCGCCATGACTACCGCATCCTCGCGCCCGCGCTTGGCCGGATAGTAATTCGGGCGCTTACCGATCTCGTTGAAACCGAGGCGGTGATACAAATCCACCGCACGCACGTTCGACGGGCGCACTTCAAGGAAGATGCGCTCGGCGCGATGCCAGCGCGCGAGGTCCGTCAGGCGCTGCACCAGGCGCGTGCCGTGGCCCAGTCCACACTGCGCCGGCGCCACGCAGACGTTGAGCACATGCGCCTCACCCGCGCCCGCGCTGAGCACGCCGTAGCCGACTACCTCGACGCCGTGCGCGAGCACGATGCAGTCGTAGCCGGCGCGCAGACAGTCGCGGAAAATGCCGTGCGTCCACGGATATTCGTAGGCCGACACCTCGATGGCCGCGATCTGCTCCAGATCGTCGGCAGTCATCGCGCGCAGCGCAGGATACGGTTCCTTGAGAATGGCGACCATGTGTTCGTCTCGCTTGGCTTACGCGGAATCCTGCAAACGGCGCGCCAGGGGCTTCAATGCCAGCCACAACCTGCGCTTGCCGGCGGCATCGTGTGGCAGCGCGCCGCCGTCCAGCACCACGCCATCCGCCGTGTCCGCGGCGGCGTAGTGAATCTGCGTCGCCGGAATGCGCAGCGCCAGCGACAGCCAAGGCAAGGCGACGTCCTCGCTCGCGCCGCTTACGCAGACACGCGCTTGCGCATCGATGAAAATCCGCGCGGCGCCGGACGATTCGGCCGCCGCATGGCGCAGCCGGTAGACATCGATGCCCATCGCCGCCAGCATCACCGCACGTTGTTGTTCAGTCGGCATGACCGCTCCCGAGCGCGGACAGATCCCTGTAGAACCGTGCGAAATCCTGGTCGATGGCCGCAGCGAGCGCAGCCACGGTAGCGTCGATGCTGGCATCCGCCGCCGGCACCTGCGCGCTGTAGGTGCGCTCGATCAGCGGCTCGCCCTGATCCTGATCGACGCGTATTTCGAGTGCGACGATGGCAACGAACCCGCTATCGCGCGGCACGCGCTCGAAGCGCACGATGCGACCGTGTACGCGCAACGCCGGCGTGCTTGCCGGCAGGCGGTCGGTGACCAGCGGCGCAATGCCGGATCTACGCAGCATGTCGGTCAGGCGCGACTGCAGCGCGCGCGACGGCGGATCGCTCCACAACTGGTAATGATAGGCGCGCAAGGCCTCGGCCTGCGGCGTGGTCGCGTAGATCAATGCCTGCTCGGCGTAGATGCCCTCGCCACGGAAAGTTTCCACTTCGATCGGCAGCGACGACAGCGGCGCATGCACGTGCGGCAAGGCGGTCGGTGGCGGCAGACGGAAATAGGTCACATCCGGCACCGGCGGCACCGAACAGGCGGCGAGCGCGGCGAACACCAGCGCGAGCGGAAATGTTCTCATTGCGTGTCCTCCGCCTTGTCCGGCTTCGGCGAGATCAGCAGACGGTTCGGGTTCTTGCGCACTTCACGCGCGAGTTCGTCGAAATTGCGGCTCGCGTTTTCCAGATGCTGGCTGATCGAATCCATGCGTCCGGACAGCGCTTCGAGCACGGCGCGCAGATCGGCCACCGAATCGCGGATGCCGGGCCGGTTTTCCCTGGCGATGCTGTCGAGCTGGCCGAGCGCGTCGTCGAGCTTTTGCTGCGTGTCGCGCAATTGCTTCGTCATCTGCTGCGTGTTCGCGAGGATCGCCGCGACCGCCGCGCGATTGTCCGGCTTGAGCATGTCGTCGAGCGAATCGGATACGCGGTTGAGCCGAGTCAGCAATTGCTGCGACTGCCGCACCAGATCCGGCGTGCCCTTGTCGATGGCGCCGGTGATCGAATCAACGCGCTTGGAAAGGGTCTGGATCAGCGGCGCGATCTGAGTGCGGGTCAGGCCGCTGATCTGGCCGGCGAGCTCGTTCATGGCGCTGAAGATGTCGGCGCTTTCGACGCCGGCCAGTTCGCTGCCGGGCGCGGCCATGCGCGCGCTCTTGCCTTCGCTGATGCCGACCGCGACATCGGCGAGCAGGCCCGTGGCGGTCAGGCGCGCAACGCTGTCCTGCGGAATCGGCCAGTCGCGGCGCACGTCGAGTTCGATCTTGTAGCGCGTGCCGTCCTTGCCGCGTTCGGGCGCGATCGCGCCGACCTGGCCGATGCGATAACCCTGATAGAACACCGGCGCGCCGTAACGCAGGCCAGTGACGTTGTGGTAGTGCGTGTAGTAGGCCGTGCTCGCGCCGCCGCGGCCGGTGATCATCGCCAGCGCGACGAGCAGCAAGCTGGCCGCAACGAGCACCGCCGCGCCGACCAGAACGTAATTGACGTTGTCTCTTTTCATGCGGCTTCTTCCGTCAGGCGTTTCAGATACGCATCCGCATCCACCTGGATTTCGCGCGGCCGGCGGTTGAGCAGATCCTGGATGCGCTCGTTGTCGCAATGGCGCACCGCGTCCACCGTGCCGGTCATGAGGATATCGCCCTGATCGAGCACCGTGATGGTATCGGCAATCTTGAACGCGCTTTCCAGTTCGTGGGTGACGACGACGATGGTCATGCGCAACGCGTCGCGCAGGCGCAGGATCAACTCATCCAACTCCGCCGACACGACCGGATCGAGTCCGGCGGAAGGCTCATCGAAGAACAGCAGCT
The DNA here is from genome assembly GCA_021781425.1 of Pseudomonadota bacterium. Taxonomy (GTDB): domain Bacteria; phylum Pseudomonadota; class Gammaproteobacteria; order Xanthomonadales; family Rhodanobacteraceae; genus Rudaea. Next base: position 176 of record JAJXWU010000119.1, on the reverse strand, counting down.
TGGGATCCATTGCGATCGCGCGCGCCAGTGCCGCGCGCTTGATCATGCCGCCGGACAGTTGCGCGGGCATGAGGTCCTGGAAGCCGCCGAGATTGACCACCTCGAGCTTGAGCCGGCTCATGATGCGGATGGTGGCCTCGTCCAGATTCGTGTGTTCGCGCAGCGGCAAGGCCACG
>JAJXWU010000120.1 GCA_021781425.1 Pseudomonadota bacterium | reverse complement strand
TGCGCGACGCGGCGCTGGCGCGTGGCGCCGCGCTGGCGATCGAAGTGCGGCTGGCCGGGCAGACCGTGTTCTTCCACGCGATGGCGGGAACCGCGCCGAGCCATGCCGATTGGGTTCGGCGCAAGCGCAACACCGCCGAGTGGCAAGGCACGAGCTCGTACGCGGTGGGACTGGCGATGCGCGCCGAGGCGACCACGCTGCACGACAAGACCGGTTTGCCGGCGCGCGACTACGCGCAGCACGGCGGCAGCATCGCGCTGCGCAGCGACGATGGCGTCGTCTGGGGCTCGGCAACGGTGTCGGGGTTGGCGCAGCGCGACGACCATGAACTGCTCGTTGCGGTGCTGCGCGAATGGCTGAGTGCCTGAACGCGGCCGGGAAGTCGGCGCATCGCGAAGTGCGGCTGCCAATGAATCAGGCACCGGGGGCGTGTAGGCCCGACGGTGCCCGATAAGGTGGCTTCATGGGCGAAGCCAGTTCACGGCGCGCAGCCGTGTCGTTGCCGAAGAATCAGTTGAAGCTCTCCAATAACGACCCCCTTCGCGTGACGCTGAGGATGGCTTCAATCTACGCTGACAATAGCCGCACGGCAAGCGGTGCAGTCCAAGTTCCAGCGCGCCTTTGTGATGGATCAAACGTTCAGCGAACGCTGCGTCGCGCGGCCAGCTTGGCCAAGCCCTTGCGCACGCCGGTGTGCGCGTCGTCGTCGGGGTCGCCGATCGCGTAGGCGGCGCAACCTTTCATCGCATCGCCGCTGGGGCGCTGTTGCGCGGGCAGGTCGAGGTTCGCGCACCAGGTCTGCGAGCCCAGCCGTTTGCGGAAGCGGCAGCCGATGCACGAGGGCGAGCTGCTCGCATGGGCCTGGAAACGGGCATGCAGCGGACGGCACGGCGCCGGGGCACCGAGTTCGCTCAACGGTCGGTCGCGATCAGACTTCGAGGAATTCGCCACGGGCGTGTCGTCGATTGGTGGTCAATTCGGTCATGATAGACCGAGGCGTACAGATCCGGTCGACGCGCCGTCACGGAAACGCCGGAATATCGGGTTCGATGCCTTCGGGGCGCGCTTGCGGATGCAGCGCGCAAACGGTGTGTTCGATTTCGGCGACGCGCTCCTTCGGCACGTCGACCATCATCAACAGCTCGCCGCGCGCGATCGCCTGCTCGAAGGGCTTGAGTCGCGGGCTGTCGACGCTGACCCCGACCATGCTGCTGATCCAGGCGCCGGCGGTACCGCCGGCCAGCGCCAGCGCAAGCACCAGCGCACCGGCGGAAATCACCGCGCCGCCGGGAATCGCGATCGCGATCAGTCCGGCGACGGTTCCGGTCGCGCCGCCCAGTCCGATGCCGCGTTCGATCGCCGGGATCAAGTCGCTTTTCTGCGCCAGCCCGGCTTCGGGCAGATTGCCCAGCGGCGTGCCCTCGCGTGCGACGACGTGGATGCGCGACTCGGGAACACGCGCGACGAGCAAGGCGTCGACGATGTCCGACGTCAGCTCGACGTCGGGAACCAGGAAATACAGACGTCGCATCGCAGTCTCCTTGGCGGTCGCGGCGGCGCGGGGGCGCGGCCATCTTCTCAGTGCCAGATACTAGATGCGCGGCGCCTGCTGCGCACCCCGGATGACCCCGTGGCGGCCAGGGTCGCAATCCATGCCGACGAGCGCACCGCCGCTGGCAGGCACGCCGCGCGCTTCGCGCGAGCTGTTGTTAGTATCGATGAGGGCGCCGATCGGGCGCCGTTCATCGTTCGGCAGGCAGCCATGGCGCTCGGTCTTTACATCATCGGCGACGAAATCCTCTCCGGCAAGCGGCAGGACCGCCATTTCGCGAAGGTGCAGGAACTGCTCGCCGCGCGCGGCATGCAACTGCAGTGGGTCCAGTATCTGGCCGACGAGCCGGCGCTGCTCGAACAGGCGTTTCGCGCCAGCTTCGCGCGCGGCGACGTTGCGCTGAGCTGCGGCGGCATCGGCGCCACGCCCGACGATCACACGCGGCAAAGCGCGGCGGCCGCGCTCGAGCTGCCGCTTTGCCTGCACCCGCAGGCACGCGCGTTGATCGAGCAGCGCATCGCCTCGGCCGGGCACGGCGATGCGGCCAGCGCGGCCAACCAGCAGCGGCTGCAGATGGGCATGTTTCCGCAAGGCGCCGACATCGTGCCCAATCCCTACAACCAGATCCCGGGTTTCTCGATCCGCGACCACTATTTCGTGCCGGGCTTCCCGGTGATGGCGTGGCCGATGATCGAGTGGGTGCTCGAAGGACCGTTGCGCGCGCTGCACCGCAGCGGCGGCTACCTGGAGCGAGCGTGCATCGTCGCCGGCGCGATGGAGTCGGACCTGACGCCGCTGATGGAGCGCATCGAACACGAACATGCGCCGGTCAAGGTGTTCAGCCTGCCCAGCGTCGACCATCCGCAATGGGGCCGCCATATCGAGCTGGGCGTCAAGGGCGAACCGGCCGCGGTACAGCCGGCGTTCGAACAACTCAAGGCCGGCCTGGCCGAACTCGGCGCCGAAATTCGCACCGAAACGGTGCGCGCGATCTGAGATGCACCGCGAGAGTGCGGTCGTGGCCCCGTGATGGTGCGGCGGTCGCGCCCCGTATGTTGCGCGCCGATGATTTCGGTGTCATCGAAAGCAGCCGTGGATGGCACGGTTTCTGCTAGATTTTCGGCAGCGGTCCACGCCAAGCCGGACCATGCCGCGAGCGCCGCCCGAGCGGGCGTACGCCACCCACTTTCCAATCCACTCCCGTCACTGGAGAAATTGCATGACCAAGAGCGTTGATGACGTGATGAGCATGGTGAAGGAAAACGACGTCAAGTTCGTCGATTTCCGTTTCACCGACACCCGCGGCAAGGAA
>JAJXWU010000162.1 GCA_021781425.1 Pseudomonadota bacterium | reverse complement strand
GGCGATCGGCGTGGCGCGGATGCCCACGCACGGATCGTGACGACCCTTGGTGCGCACATCCGTCTCCTCGCCGCGCACGTTCACGCTGCGTCCCGGAATCAGGATGCTCGATGCCGGTTTCAACGCGAGCGAGGCGAAGATCGCCTGACCGGTGGAGATGCCGCCCAGGATACCGCCTGCATGATTGGACGTAAAGCCGTCCAGATGAATTTCATCGCGGTGCTCGCTGCCGCGCTGTCCGACCGCGGCGAATCCGGCGCCGATCTCCACGCCCTTGACCGCATTGATCGACATCAGCGCGGCGGCGAGTTCGCCGTCGAGCTTGCCGTAGATCGGCTCGCCCCAGCCCGGCGGCACGTTGTCGGCGACGACATTCACGCGCGCGCCGATCGAATCGCCGGCCTTGCGCAGCGCATTGATGAAATGCTCCAGCTCCGGCACTGTCGCCGCATCGGGCCAGAAGAACGGATTGGCTTCGACCGCATTCCAGTCGAATGCATTCGGGGTCAGCGGCCCCAGTTGCGCCAGCCATCCACGCACGGCGATGCCGAATTTCTGCGCCAGCCATTTCTTGGCGATCACGCCGGCGGCCACACGCATCGTGGTCTCGCGCGCTGACGCGCGGCCGCTGCCGCGATGGTCGCGGATGCCGTATTTCTGCCAATACGTGTAATCGGCATGCCCGGGGCGGAACACGTCTTTGATTTCCTCGTAATCCTTTGAGCGCGCGTCGGTGTTGCGGATCAGCAGCGCAATCGGCGTGCCGGTCGTGCGGCCCTCGAACACGCCGGAGAGAATTTCCACGTCGTCCGCCTCGTGCCGCTGCGAGGTGTATTTCGACGTGCCGGTGGCGCGGCGCGCGAGATCGCAACGGAATTCCTCCGGCGCGATGGCAAGGCCCGGCGGGCAGCCGTCGATCACGCAGCCGATGGCCGGACCGTGGCTCTCGCCGAAGGTGGTGACGGTAAGGATTTTCCCGAACGAATTGCTGGACACGACTTATCTCTGCGCCAACGCCGCACGAATCGCCTTCGCGTGTTTGACGATATCCGCGCGCGCGATCGCGAACACGCCCATCTGCCCCACTTCGAATTCGATCCAGTTCAGCGGCAGCTTCGGCAGCAGCGCGGTCAACGCGCGCTCGGCCTCGCCCACTTCGCAGATCAGCCAGCCATCGCGGCTCAAATGCACGGGCGCCTCATCGAGTATGCGCAACGCGAAATCCAGACCATCCGCACCCGCCTTCAAGCCTAACTCCGGTTCATGGTCGTATTCTGGCGGCAACGCGGCGTATTCCTGCGCGGTGACATAGGGCGGATTGCTCACGACGAGATCGTAGACTTCGCCATTCAAACCCGCGAAAAGATCGGACTTGATCGCGCGCACTCGGTCATTGACATGCTGGAAGGCAATGTTCTCGCGCGCCAGCGTCAACGCATCGGCACTGATATCGGCGATGTCGACTTGCCAGTCCGGATTGTACGAAGCCATGGCGATGCCGATGCAGCCCGAACCCGTGCACAAATCCAGCGCGCGACGCACCGCCGCACCGTCAAGCCAGGGCGAGAATCCGTTCTGGATCGTCTCGGCGATCGGCGAGCGCGGCACCAGGGCGCGCTCGTCGGACTTGAATTTCAATCCGGCGAACCAGGCCTCGCCGGTCAGGTACGCGACCGGTTTGCGTTCCTTGATGCGGCGCTCGATCAGTTTGAGCACTGCCTTCTTTTCCGCGCCTGTCAAGCGCGCAGAACCGTAGTTCGGCGACAAATCGTGGGGCAGATGCAGGGTGTGCAGGACGAGGTGCGTGGCTTCATCGAGCGCGTTGTCGTAACTGTGCCCGAAGGTCAGGCCGGCACCGGCGAAGCGGCTGGCGCCGTAGCGGATGAAGTCGATGATGGTCGATAGTTCCGATGTCACGGCGATACCGCTCCGAGCAAGGCCGCCAGTATAGGCGAAGGTGCCGGCTATAATGCGCGGATGAATACACCGCACCGCACATCCTCGCTGCCGATCTGGCTCATCGTCGCCGCCGCCGTCGCCGCCGCCATCGGCTTGTGGCTGGGCCAGCGATTGTTTTCCGCGGCGCAGCCGCCGCAGCTCGTAAACGCGGTGCTGTATCCGGCACCTCGCGCCATTCCCGAATTTCACCTGACCCGTGCCGACGGCCAGCCGCTCACGCTCGCTGACTGGCGCGGCCGCTGGACCGTGGTCTACTTCGGCTACACCCGCTGCCCGGACGTGTGTCCGACAACGCTGGCGACGTTCAAGCAGGTCTGGAAGGACCTCGCCGAGCGCGGGGTCGGCGACAAGATGCGCTTCGATTTCATCTCGGTCGATCCACAACGCGATACGCCGGAGGTACTGCACAACTACGTGAGTTACTTCGACCCGGATTTCGTCGCCGCGACCGGTCCGGACAGCGAGCTGACCCTGCTCACGCGTGCCATGGGCCTGATGTACTCACGCCGCACCGATGCCAACGGCACCATTTCGGTCGAGCACAGCGGCGCGGCGGTGATCGTCGATCCGCAGGCGCGAGAGGCGGGCATCTTGCGTCCGCCGTTCGCCGCGAAAGCCGTCGCGAGCGACCTAGTTACACTCGCCGCCAGCCGCTGAGCATGCGTCCTGCCGTGCTCGTGCAGTACGTACTGCCGCACCGCGCCTTGTCGCGCCTGGTGTACTGGGCGACACGCTGGACCTGGCGGCCCTGGAAAAACTTCCTGATCGGCCGCGTCGTGAAGGCCTACCGCGTCGACATGACCCAGGCCGAGCAAACCGATCCCCTGGCCTTTCCGAGCTTCAACGCCTTCTTCACGCGTGCGCTCAAACCCGGCGCACGGCCCCTGCCGGATGACGCGCGCGCCATCGCCTGCCCGGCCGACGGCCGCATCAGCCAGTTCGGTCCTGTCCGCAATGGCCGCATCGTTCAAGCCAAGGGGCAGGATTTTTCCGCCGCCGAACTGCTCGGCGACGAGGCAGCGGCGGCGCCTTACCAAAATGGCCGATTCATCACCATCTATTTGTCGCCGCGCGACTACCATCGCGTGCACGCGCCGTTGTCCGGCACCTTGCGCGAAACCGCGCATATCCCCGGGCGACTGTTCAGCGTCGCGCCGTTCGCGGTCGACACGGTGCCGCGCCTGTTCGCGCGCAACGAACGACTGGTCTGCCATTTTGACGGCGGCTGCGGTCCATTCGCGGTCGTTCTCGTCGGCGCCATGCTGGTGTCGGGCGTCGAAACGGTCTGGGGCGGCGTGGAAATCCCGCCCTCTGCGAACACAATCGTGCGCAGGGCATGGCGCGACAAGAACATCCGCCTCGAGCGCGGCGTAGAACTCGGGCGCTTCAACATGGGCTCGACGGTGGTCGTCCTGCTCCCTTCCGACAAGGTCGATCTTTGCTCTGAATTGTCCGTACAAATGCCGATCAAAATGGGCCAAGCTATCGGCCGAATAATTACATAGTCATCTGATTCAATTTGATTTATATCCGGTTCCTCCGGCCGCGGAAAAATCGCGTGCAATTTCCCCATTGATCCCTCACAATGTGACGCATTGCGTCGAAATGTGACGTACTTTGCACGATATGTCATCAGCGATCTGCTAAGGTTCGACAGTGACTACGATCAGTGCACTAGGCAAATGGCAGGGGCTTCGCATGCGTATCGTTACCCGAATCATCGCACTGACCCGCTCGATCCAGCTCAACCGCCAGTTCCGCGAGATCGAGAAGGCCATATCCGAACTGCCGCTGGCCACGCGCCGGCAGCTGGCGGCGATCGCCATGCGCGAGTTCGCCAGCGCGGCCAAATGCGAATTCCCGCACCTGTACGGCACGGTCAACCAGGGCCAGCGCTACCAGCCATGGGGCAACGGTACCGACATCGGCTACGCGCGCATGAAGGCCGACAATCAGCACCTGCAGTTGCGCGGCATCGCGCTGTGGCTGACCGTGGCCTACCACGAAACCAAGGAGTCGGCCTACGGCGACATGCAGCAACTGCACCGCCACCTGATGCGCACGCTGCGCCTGCTCAAGGAATCCATGCCGACGACTCCCGCCGCCTCGCTCTGGGCCACACCGCAGAAGGGCCAGGCTGCCGCGTAAAACCGCTTTCCAACGTCGCTTCACTTTCGCGCCGGGAATTTCCCGGCGTTTTCTTGTGTGCCGGCGCTACTCGCGGCGGCAGCCGGAGACGCGCAAATCCTGACCGATCCGCAACAGGTAATGCGGCGGCTTGAGGTGATTCAGGCGCGCCAGATCGCCGTTCGAACAACCGTGCTTGTGCGCGATCGCGCCGAGCGTGTCGCCCCTGCGTACCACGTACAGGCGCGGCGCCGGTCGTGCCGGCGCGACCGGTTCGGCGGCAGCGTGCAGATCCGCCGCGAGCTCGACCCATTTTCCACTTGTGCACAATTTCGCATAAGCGGCCGCCAACGGCGCCGCGACGTGCAGGCGCGTGCCGGCATCGAGCTTCTGGCGCGGATCGAAAGCCGGATTGAGGTTGCGCAGGGTGCGGAACCAGCCATCGGCGTTGCCATCCTGGCCCAGGCAAACCGTCAGTTCGTCGAGTGAGGCAGGTTGCTGCAACACGATCTGCTCTGGCGCGGTGTCGAGCTTCGGAAATTGCAGGTTGTAGCGTTCCGGATGCAGGAACAGCCACGCGGCGGCCAGCACCATCGGCACGTAGTCGCGGGTTTCCGGCGACACCGCAAAATAGATTTTCGGATTCCAGAAACCCTCGTCCGGGTGATGCTGCGCCAGGCGCTGCATCGCCCCTTCCCCGCCGTTGTACGCGGCGATGGCCAGTTCCAGGTTGTCGTTGAACACGCCGAGCTGCTCGTTGATGTAGGCCGCGTTCGCGCGCGCCGCCTGCGCCGGATCGAAGCGCTGGTCGAAGCCGTCGACCACGCCCAGGCCGAAACGCGCGCCGGTGGCGGACATGAATTGCAGCGGGCCGCTGGCGCCGGAACGCGACACCGCATGCACCTTGCCGCCGGATTCCTGCGCCAGCATGCCGAACAACAAAGCCTCGGGCAGGCCGGCCTTTTCGTACTGCGGCCACATTTCGTGGCGCAGGTACTGGTAGTTTTCCCAGGCGCGCATCAGATTGGGCCGGTACTGGGTCAGCCATTGTTCGATGGCCACTTTCATCGGATCGTTCATGGCGATGATGTCGCCAAGTTTGTGGCCCTTGAGCAGCGCCACCGCGCGTCCGGCCTCGGGCAGCGTGGCTGCCACCGGCGAGGTTTCGCCGGCCTCGGCAGAGGCATCGGGCGATTCGTCGCCGCTGTCTGCCGCGCCGGGCGCCGCATTCGGCGGCGCGCGCAACAACTTGTCGAACGCAGCGAAGAATCGTGCCGGGTCGCAGCCGTGCGTGACCGCGCATTGCGCCGCCGCTGTCTGCAAATCGTCCAGCGCCGCATTGGACTTGTCGGCCGCCACGCCGGCCTCGCGCGCAGCGAGGTAATTGCCGGTGTCTGCGTCCAGCCGCGCGTACAACGCCGAGACTGCGGCATCGGGCACCTTCTCCACCGCGTGTTGCGGTTGTCCCGCGCAAGCGGCGAGCAGCACGCACGCAGGGATGGTAAAACACAGGCGACGCATGATCGGAGCTCCTCGCAGTTTCGTACACGTTACCCGGCATGACGCGGCGCGACAACCCCGCGCAACGCTTGCCGATACAATGCCGCCAGCAAGATGCCTGCACCGCCGTTCACGATGGCCACCCAAGACACCAACCCCGAGCCCGCAACCGATCCGTCGCCCTGGCACGAACGCTGGCCGCTGATATTCGGTTATCCGTTGCAGTCCGCGGCATTGACGACGATTGTCGCAATCGCGGTCGCGCATCTGGTGCAATTCGTGCCGACGCTGGGCAGCGTGCTCGATCTCCTCGTCTGGGCTTCGTTCTTCCAGTACGCGTTCGAAGTCCTGCGCTGGAGCGCGAACGGCCGCACGCAGGCACCCGAAATCGCGCTGACCGTCAGCGTCGGCGTCGGCCGCTACGCTGTCGCGCTGGCGATCCTCATCAGCGCCCTGATCATGCTGACCGCCTTCTTTTTCGGCCGTGCCGCCGCCTTCGTTGTAGGCGCTCTGCTCATGAGCGCCTTGCCCGCGATGATGATGATCCTCGCGCTCGAGGAGGGATTGGTACGCGCGCTCAATCCGTTCGCATGGCTGCTGGTCGCCGCGCGCATCGGCCGGCCGTACCTGATTTTGGCCGGCATGTTCATCGGCGCCCTATTCATGCAGAGCATCGTCGCTTTGCTGCTTGCTCAAGCAGTGCCAAACGTGGTCGCAGTCCCGCTGGCGTATTTCGTCGTTGGTTATTTGATGATCGCGAACTTCCACCTGATCGGCTGCGTCATCCACGATCACCGCGACGAGCTCGGCTACGGCGGTCATCTGGAATTGCAGGACGAAACGCCGCACACCGACAAATCGCGCGCCATACTGGATGCGGCCCGCGCGCGCGCCGCCGGCGGCGACGTGCGCGGCGCGGCCACGCTGCTGCGCGAGGAACTCGTCGCGCACGCCGATCTGCTGCCCGTGCACGACGAATACCGGCACTGGCTGCGCCAGGACGGCGACAAGACCGAACTCGCCGCGCATGGTAAAAAGTATATTCCGGTACTTCTGGCGCAAAACCAGGAGCGCCGCGCCATCGACGTCGCGCGCGAATGCCAGTTGCTCGATCCCGCGTTCGCCATCGACAAGGCCGAGGATGTCACTCGCCTGGCGCACGCCGCCGCCGATGCGGGTCAGACCCAGATCGCGCTCGGCCTGCTCGCCGGATTCCACAAGCGCTTTCGCAACCATCCGGACATCGGCCGCAATTACCTGCTCGCCGCCAAGCTCTGGGCCGAACGCATGAACAGGGAAATGCAGGCGCGCGCGATGCTCAATCAAATCAAGCTGACCTTGCCGGAAGATCCGGTGATCCCGCAGGTCGACGCCTACCTCGCGTTCCTGGACAAGCTCGCCGCGACGCCGGCCAAGACCGCGCCGCCCGCCGCGCCGTGAGCCGCTGGCGCCCGCCGCAGGCCGCGTCCACCGCAGTCATCACCGCGGAAGGACACCGTCGGTTGAAAACCGAACTCGATGAATTGTGGCGCCTGCGCCGTCCCGACGTCGTCAAGGCGCTGGCCGCGGCCGCCGCGGAGGGCGACCGTTCCGAGAACGCCGAGTATACTTATCGCAAAAAGCAACTCGGCGAGATCGACCGCCGCGTACGCTATCTCGGCAAGCGCCTGGAATCGCTCAAGGTGATTTCGCAGCCGCCATCCGACCAGCAAGCGATCTACTTCGGCGCCTGGTTTGAAATCGTGGACGCCGACGGCAACGTGCCCCGCTATCGCATCGTCGGCCCCGACGAAACCGATGCGACGACCGGATTCATCAGCATCGATTCGCCGCTGGCACGCGCCGCGCTGAAGAAGCGCATCGGCGACGAATTCGAGGCGCAACTGCCCGGCGGCACGCAACGTTTCACGGTGATTGCGGTGAGCTACGACGCGGCTATCACCAAAGGCCGCGGATAGCGCCTTCCGGCACGCAACGGCCGAAGACACGCCGCCGTGCGATAAAAATTCTCGTTGCCGTTGTCCATGTGCCATCCGGGAATGCCGGACAAGGGCAAGGGCCGAAGGTCCTGCGGATCGTTCAGCGCGCGGCCATCGCGGATGGTCACGGCGACGGCGTCGACCGCCTCTTCCACATTTCCACTTTTTTGCACGACGACGAGCGCTTTCCCGGTCAGCATCTGCGCCGGCACGAGCGCATGTTCGAGCAAGGCGTGGCCGAAGACGATGGCCTGGATGCGTGCGTCCGACCATGCCCTGCGTTCGCGCCAGAACAGGCCATGCCAGTCATGCGCATCCCAATACACGAGCAGGGCCGGATCGCGTAGGACGACGACAACCCCAGCCTCGTCGAAATGGGTCAGCGCGCATTGCGCACGCGTGCGGTGCTTGGGCCCGGCTTGCGCGATCTCCGCGATCTGGCGCGCGTTGAGCGCGGACTTGAGCCGCGGGAAACGCAGCCACACCAGCGCATTGAGCAGATCGTGCCAGTTGTTCTCACGCGTGGCGATGGCGCCGCACTCGAATATGCGCTGCTCGTAATGCCGGCCATCGGCACGCAGTTCGCGGGTTTGCGCGACGAAGCGGATCGCAGCATTGCGCAAGCGCGCGTTCATCTGTGCCATGCCCGGCCAGTCGCCGCGCAGCAGATCGGCGAATTCGTTCCACTGCGACAGCGGCGGGCGCGTGAACACGGCCGAATCGACCGCCGCGCGCGTCGGCGCGAGAAAGCGCAAGTTCTACTCCGCGAATGCGGCGACGAGATCGTGCTCCCCGGCCGCCTCGACGCGCACATCGACGAACTGCCCGGGCTTGAGTTTCTGTCCGTCGCGGATGCGCACCACGCCATCGATTTCCGGTGCGTCGGCGGCGCTGCGCGCGATCGCCCCATTCGCATCGGCATGATCGACCAGGGCCTTGAGCGTCTTGCCGATCTTGCGCTGCAATTTCGCCGCGCTGATCGACGCCTGCTTCGCCATGAAACGTTCAAGGCGTTCCTGCTTCAATTCCTCGGCAACGTGATCGGGCAGTTCGTTGGCCTTCGCGCCATCGACCGGCGAATACGCGAACGCGCCGACACGATCGAGTTGAGCCTCATCCAGAAACGCGAGCAATTCCTCGAACTCGGCCTGCGTTTCGCCGGGAAAGCCGACGATAAAGGTGCTGCGAATGGTCAGGTCCGGGCAGGCCTTCCGCCACGCATGGATGCGCTCGAGCACCTTGCTGCTGGAGCCGGGGCGCTTCATCAGCTTGAGAATGCGCGGACTCGCGTGCTGAAACGGAATGTCGAGATACGGAAGAATCTTTCCTTCCGCCATCAGCGGAATCACCTCGTCCACGTGCGGATACGGATACACGTAATGCAGGCGCACCCACACACCGAGTTCGGCGAGTCCTTCGCACAACTGCGTCATGCGCGTGCGGTAGGGCTTGCCGTGCCATTCGCGCGCGGCGTATTTCACGTCCACGCCGTAGGCGCTCGTATCCTGCGAGATCACAAGCAATTCGCGCACGCCGGATTTGACCAGTTTCTCGGCTTCGACAAGGACCTCATCCACGGGCCGCGAAACCAGGTCGCCACGCATCGAGGGGATGATGCAAAAGGTGCAGTGGTGGTTGCAGCCTTCAGAAATCTTCAGGTAAGCGTAGTGCTTCGGTGTCAGCTTGATGCCAATATCAATTTCCTCGCCGCCGGGGCGGCGGCGCGGCGCAGGTACCAGATCCCGATGCGGATCATGCCGGCGTGGTACCTGGGCATGCACTGCACTCATCACGCTGGCATAGTCCTGCGGGCCGGTGATGGCGAGCACGTCCGGGTGCGCCTCGCGGATGACTTCGGCGCGTTTGCCGAGGCAGCCGGTGACGATGACCTTGCCGTTCTCCGCCAGTGCCTCGCCGATCGCATCCAGCGATTCGGTCACCGCCGCGTCGATGAAGCCGCAGGTATTGACCACCACCACATCCGCGGCGCCGTAACTCGGCACGATGTCGTAGCCTTCGGCGCGCAATTGGGTGAGGATACGCTCGGAATCGACCAGGGCCTTGGGACAACCGAGACTGACGAAACCGACTTTGGGCGAAGCTTTGGACATGCGCAAACCGTTTTGCTCCGGCAATGGCGCGTAGTTTACACTTGGCCGGCTTGCGGTTTCGCTGGGGAACCGCGGCCGGAGCGTACGGGGCTGATCCGATGAAGGCTGGCGTGATCTCGTGCCGTGCGCGGTGGCTGACGTTCGCGGCATTCGTGCTGTCCGCCGGCGCACTTGCCGGCGGCCGGGGTGATCCCGAGGCGTATCCGCGCGCGCTGGCCGCCGCCGACTCGCAGCGCCTCGCCGCCGCTATCGAACGCAACATATCGCCGCTGACGCCGGCAGTTCCTGCCCTCGTCGGCGCGCACGGCGCGATCGTATTCCAGCGTCTGCTCGGCGGTATTTTTCTGGCCCTGGATTCCTACGCCAACGCGGAAAATCATTTGCGCCGCGCGTACGCCATCGCGACCGCCATCGGCGACGCGGAGGATGCCGCGGCGGCAGCCGTTGATCGCGGCGAAATCGCGCTGCTGACCGGCCAATACGATCGCGCCGAGCGACTGTCGAACGATCTCGCACAACTGGCCACACGCGCGAATCTGCCGTGGGCGCAAGCCAAGGCCGAGGAATATCTGGGCGTCGTCGCCCGGCGCCGCGGCCGTCTCGACGATGCCCAGGCGCACGCGCAGCGGGCATTGGCGTTGCAACGCGCACTCGGTCAGGAGGCCGGCACGGCCACGGCGCTGTCCAACCTCGGCACGCTGGCGCGCGACCGCGGCGACTACGCCACCGCACTGGATCTGTTCCGGCAGGCGTTGGCGATACGCGAACGCGGCGACGACCTGCTCGAACTGACCTTGCGCAACCTGGCCTTGATCTACCGCGATCTGGGCGACGATGCCTCCGCACGCGATTATTTCGGTCGCGCGCTCGAGGTCGCGCGCCGTCACGGCGACAGCGCCAACTACGCCGCCACACTCGGCACCTGGGCGGGATACCTGGTCGACTCCGGTGAATTCGCGCCTGCGCTCGCCGCCGCGGAAGAGTCGCTGGCAGTCAGCAGCGCCGTCGGCGACCGGCCATCGATCGGCTTCGATCTGCTCAACAGCGGACGCGCCCTGCTTGGCCTGGGCCGTTCCACCGAGGCCGACGCGCGCCTGCACGACGCGCTGGCGATCGGACGCGAGTTGAACCAGCACGAGATCATCGCCCACAGCCAGGTTTCTCTTGCCGAGGCCGCACTCGCCCGTGGCGACGCGGTGCTCGCAAACCGCCTGCTGCAGGCCGCCTTCGCCGATCCGCAGACCGCGCGTTACAAGCCGTTGATGGTCGAAGTGAACGAACTGCGCGAAAAAATCGCCACCGCGATCGGCAAACCCGTGCAGGCGTTGCAATACGCACATGCTGCCGCCGCGCTGCGCGAAGAATTGCTCGGCACGCGCGCGCGCAGGCGCCTCGCCGCACTGGAAAGCCAGTACGCACGCACCGCTGCCGACCAGCAACTCGCGCTGGCTACCAAGGAAAACCAGTTGCAGGCCGCGCGCCTGACCCAACAGCACTTGCAGCGCAACTATGTCAGTGTCGCCGCCTGCGGCCTCGGCGCTGTCCTGCTCCTGCTCGCCTGGCGCTTTGCCGGCGTGCGCCGGCTCAATCGCGCGCTGGCCTCGCGCAATGCCGAAGTCGAATCGCAGCGCGCGGCGCTGAGCCGCGCCAACAGCCGCCTGCAGCAGCAAGCCGACGAACTGTTCCAGGCAGCGATCAGCGATCCGCTTACCGGCATATCCAATCGCGGGCACCTGATGCGCCAGCTCGACGCGCGCATCGCCGACTGCGCGCGCAATGGCGGGGAACTCGCGGCGCTGCTGATCGATTTCGATCACTTCAAGCGCATCAACGATGCGTACGGACACCTTTACGGCGACCGCGTGCTGGTCGCCGGCGTGCAGGCTTTGCGTCAGTGGCTGGAGCCGGGCGACCTGTTCGGACGTTACGGCGGCGAGGAGTTCATCGCCGCGCTCAGCGGCCGCGATGCGGCAAATTCCATCCGCG
>JAJXWU010000241.1 GCA_021781425.1 Pseudomonadota bacterium | reverse complement strand
CGGCTGCGGCATGTACCGGTCGAACATCTCCTTCGCGATCGGAACCAGATCCGGATGTGCAACCCAGGTGCCGTCGCAGCCGTCGGTCACTTCGCGCAGTTTGTCGGCGCGCACTTTCTCCAGCGCAGCCAGATTCGCCGCCGGGTCGTTCTTGATCGGAATCTGCGCGGCCATGCCGCCCATGGCCGGCGCATCCCTGCGATGGCAGGTCTTCACCAGCGTCAGCGCATAAGCGCGCATGAACGGCGCGGTCATCGTGACCTGCGAGCGGTCGGCTAGGCAGAATTCCTCATTGACGCGGAATTTCTTGATGCAGGAAAAGATGTAATCCCAGCGTCCGATGTTGAGGCCGGCGGAGTGCTCGCGCAACTCCCACAGGAATTCGTCCATTTCGAAAGCGGCGACCACCGTTTCGATCAGGGCGGTGGCCCTGATCGAGCCGCGCTTCACGCCGAGTTCGTCTTGCGCGGCGTTGAAGATATCGTTCCACAGCCGCGCCTCGAGGTGCGACTCCATCTTCGGCAGGTAGAAGTAGGGACCTGTGCCGCGCGCCAGCGCTTCCTTCGCATTGTGGAAGAAGTAGAGCGCGAAATCGAAAATACCGGCGGCGACGGGGCTGCCGTCGATCAGCAGGTGCTTCTCGTCCAGGTGCCAGCCGCGCGGACGCGGCATCAGCACCGCCACTTTGTCCTTGAGGCGGTATTGTTTGCCGTTTTGCTCGAACGTGATGGTCTTGCGCATGGCGTCGCGCAGGTTGATCTGGCCCTGGAGCATATTGTCCCAGGTCGGGGCATTTGCATCCTCGAAGTCCGCCATGAATACATTGGCGCCGGAATTCAGCGCGTTGATCACCATCTTGCGGTCTGTCGGACCAGTGATTTCGACGCGACGATCCTCCAGATCCGCCGGACACGGCGCCACCGTCCAGTCTGCGCTTCGGACCTGCGCGGTTTCCGGCAGGAAATCCGGCAGCTTGCCTGCGTTGAATTCGATCTGCCGCTGCGCGCGTGCGGCCAGGAGTTCGCGGCGGCGCGGTTCAAACCGGCGCGACAGCAGGGCGAGAAAGGCCAGAGCCTGCGGCGTAAGAATGTCGGCGTACTCCGGCGTGATGCGGCCCAGTATCGTCACACCCGGCGAAAACGATGCGTCTTGTTTCATGCGAAAAACTCCTCGATCGGCAGAGTAGGTTTATTGTGGGTTCATGCCATGCGTGGCCGCCGCCCCCGAAGCGCGCATCCGGCCTGCAGGGACGCGCGCTTCCGGCGGTGCGGGCGCGGTTTCGTTTCAGGCCACGGCGGCGATTTTGGCCGGCTCGTCGTGGAATTGCTCTTCTTCGGTGGAGCCGGACAAGGCCGTGGTCGAAGACTGCGCGCCCTGGATGGCCTGCGTCAGGGCGTCAAAGTAGCCGGTACCGACTTCGCGCTGGTGCCGTACCGCAGTGTAGCCATGCTTCTCGGCGGCAAATTCGGCTTCCTGCAGGCGCACATAGGCGCTCATTTGTTCGTGTGCGTAGCCGGTAGCCAGTTCGAACATGCCGTAGTTGAGCGCGTGGAAGCCGGCGAGCGTTATGAACTGGAACTTGTAGCCCATGGCGCCGAGTTCGCGCTGGAATTTCGCAATCGTCGCGGCGTCGAGGTTCTTGCGCCAGTTGAAAGACGGCGAGCAGTTGTAGGCGAGCATCTTGTCCGGATAGACCCTGCGGATCGCTTCGGCGTATTTCTTGGCGAACGCGAGATCGGGCGTCCCGGTCTCGCACCAGATCAGGTCCGCGTAGGCCGCATAAGCGAGGCCGCGCGACACCGCCTGGTCGAAGCCCGCGCGCACGCGGTAGTAGCCTTCTGCGGTGCGCTCGCCGGTGATGAACGGCTTGTCGTTTTCGTCGACGTCGCTGGTGACGAGCGTCGCCGCTTCGGAGTCCGTGCGCGCAAGCAGCACGGTGGGCACGCCCATGACGTCGGCGGCGAGCCGCGCCGCGCACAGCTTTTGCACCGCTTCCTGCGTGGGCACGAGTACTTTTCCGCCCATGTGGCCGCATTTCTTGACCGACGCAAGCTGGTCCTCGAAGTGCACGCCCGCCGCGCCAGCCTCGATCATCGCCTTCATCAGTTCGTGCGCATTGAGCACGCCGCCGAAACCCGATTCCGCGTCGGCCACGATAGGCGCAAACCAGTCCACCGAATCGTCGCCCTCGGCATGATGCAACTGGTCAGCGCGCATGAAGGCGTTGTTGATCCGGCGCACCACGCTGGGCACGCTCGACACCGAATACAGCGACTGGTCGGGATACATCTGGCATGAGTCGTTGCCGTCGGCCGCAACCTGCCAGCCGGAGAGGTAGATCGCCTTCAACCCGGCCTTCACCTGCTGCATCGCCTGATTGCCGGTCAGCGCGCCCAGCGTATTGACGAAAGGCGTGGTGTTGAGCAGGCGCCACAGCTTGTCGGCGCCGCGGTGGGCCAGCGTATGCTCCACGAGCAGCGACCCGCGCAGGCGGAACACGTCCTCGGCGGTATAGCCGCGCTTGACGCCGCGCCAGCGCGGGTTCTCTTTCCAGTCTTCCTCGATCGCTTCGATCGCGGCAGCGTGCTTGTTCGGGCTCTTGATCATGCCTATCTCCTTCCGGGTGAGTGAGCGGGTGAGTGCACCGTAAAGGAGGTGGGGTGTGAAATCCACATAATAAAAGTTGACAATGTTAATTTCACAGCATTAAGCTGGCGCAAGTTCACAAGGCCATTTTTACTGGACGGGCGGCGCATGGAAGCAATCATCAGGAACAACCACTTCCTCGGCACGAAACTGCGGGCGCTGCGCAAGGAGCACCGGATTACGCTCGACGATCTGTCTGCGCGCTGTGCCCAGATCGATCCGAAATCCGC
>JAJXWU010000056.1 GCA_021781425.1 Pseudomonadota bacterium | reverse complement strand
GCCGCCCGAGCAACGCCTCGCCGGCGAGCGCGATACGCTCGGTCATTATCTTTCCGGCCATCCGACCCTGCTCTGGCACGGCACGTTGGCGCAACTGGCAACCTGCCCGATCGGCGAAATCGGCCAGCGCTATCAGCCACCGAAGTTGCGTGCAGACGACGCTGGCAACCGTTTTCGGCGACCGCCGGAAACGCCCTGGATTGTCGCCGGTCAGCTTGTCGATGTGCGCAAGCGCGGCAACGACCAGGCGTTCGTGCTGATCGAGGATTGGAGCGGTCGCATCGAGGTGAGCCTGTTCCGCGAGGCCTTCGTCGAATTCGCGCCGCTGCTCACGCGCGACGCCATCCTCATCGTCGAAGGCGGTTTGGCCTGGGACGATTTCGCCGGCGCCCTGCGTCTGCGCACGCGGCGTGTGCTCACGCTCAACGAAGCCTGCGAACGCCAGGCGAAATTGCTGCGCATCCGTCTGAACGGCATCGGCGAGGATTTCCTTCCCAGACTGCGCTCCGTGCTCGCGGGCTATCGCGGCGGCCAGACGCCGCTGCGGGTAACGTACGCCAACCACACCGGCAGCGCGGAGATCGAGCTTGGAGCCGATTGGCGCGTGCGCGCCACGGCGGATCTCAAACGCAGCCTGGACATGCTGCCCGGCGTCAAGTCGACGGACTGGGTGCTCAGCCGCGCCGGCGGCGGAAATTGATGCATCGGTATTTCGCCTTGCCTGTGGCTATAATTCGCGGTTTCGCGTATTTGTCGTCGGCATGAATCCCAACTTCCTCGATTTCGAACAGCCCATTGCCGAACTGGAGGGGAAGATCCAGGAACTGCGTCATGCCAGTCATGGCCAGGCGTTCAACATCGACGACGAAGTGCGCAAACTGCGCGACAAGCTCAAGCGCAAGACCGCGGAAATCTTCAAGGACCTCACGCCCTGGCAGATCGCGCAGCTCGCGCGCCATCCGGCACGGCCGTACACGCTCGACTACGTGCAGACGATCTGCGAGGAGTTTCACGAACTGGCCGGCGACCGCACCTATGCCGACGATGTGGCGATCGTCGGCGGTCTGGCGCGCCTGGATGGCCGCGCGCTCATGGTGATCGGCCAGCAGAAGGGTCGCGACACCCGTACCAAGATCAAACGCAACTTCGGCATGCCGCGTCCCGAAGGCTATCGCAAGGCACTGCGCCTGATGCAGATGGCCGAGCGTTTCGGCCTGCCGATCCTCACCTTCATCGACACGCCCGGCGCGTATCCGGGCGTCGGCGCCGAGGAACGCGGCCAATCCGAGGCGATTGCGCGCAACCTCATGGAGATGTCGCAATTGCGCGTGCCGATCATATGCACCGTGATCGGCGAGGGCGGCTCGGGCGGCGCGCTCGCCATCGGGGTTGGCGACCGCACGATCATGTTGCAGTATTCGACCTACTCGGTGATCTCGCCGGAAGGCTGCGCCTCGATCCTGTGGAAGAGCGCCGAACGCGCCAAGGATGCCGCCGAAGCGCTGGGCCTGACCGCACCGCGCCTGCTTGAATTGGGGCTTATCGACAAGGTCTTGCGCGAGCCGCTCGGTGGCGCACACCGCGATCCGCATGCGATGGCCATTCGCCTGAAGGCCGTGCTGCGCAACGAGCTCGACGAGCTCGAGCGCGGCGATCGCGCCGGCCTCGTCGATCAGCGCTATCGGCGCCTGCGCCGCTATGGCGCGTTCAAGGCATAGCTTGATCCACCTCGATCTCGATGCCGCCGACCATGCTGGCGACAAGGTTGTATAGCGCCCCGCCGATCGCGCCGGCGATGAAGCCGATCACCCCGTACACGATCGGCAGAATAATCAGCATAGCAATGCCCGCCATGCCCATCACCCCGGCGATCGGACTGCCGCCCAGGTTCCCGATCATCGCCCCGAACATCATGAACAGCAATGCGAGGAGTACGCCGAAGATCGCCATCAGGACCATCTGGAATACCGCGAGCCTCAACACCGCAACGCGTTTGATAACCATCTTTCCCTCCCCGGAATGACATGGGTCCGTCGTGCGGACGCCAGCAAGGTAACGTGGCATTAGGCCCAGCGCAATAGCTTCTGGCACCATGCGCGCATGACTGTGCTGACCACACTGCAAGACGGCCTTGCGCGGCTTCCGTCCGGCGCGCTCGCCGTGGCCTTCAGCGGCGGCATGGATTCGTCCGTGCTGCTGCATGTGCTGGCGCGATTGCCGGGCGCGCGCGCGCGTGGCTTGCGCGCGATTCATGTCAATCACGGCCTGCATGCCGACAGCGACAGGTGGGCAGCACATTGCCGCGAATTCGCCGCCGCGTTGGACGTGCCGTTGCACATCGCCGCCGCGCATGTGGATCAGGACGGAAGCACGGGATTGGAAGACGCTGCGCGACGCGCGCGCTACGCGGCTTTCGCCGCAGGACTGCGACCCGGCGAAATTCTTGCCCTGGCCCAGCATCGCGGCGATCAGGCTGAAACCGTGTTACTGAAATTGTTGCGCGGCGCAGGCCCGGAGGGACTGGGCGCGATGCGCGCGTTGCGCAATCATGGAAATGGCTACTTGTGGCGCCCGCTGCTGGATATTTCCCGCGCGACGTTATTCGAATACGCGCAGATGCACGAACTGCATTGGGTCGACGATCCCAGCAATGCGC
Organism: Pseudomonadota bacterium; assembly: GCA_021781425.1. Lineage (GTDB taxonomy): Bacteria > Pseudomonadota > Gammaproteobacteria > Xanthomonadales > Rhodanobacteraceae > Rudaea. The sequence goes on along the minus strand of JAJXWU010000056.1, from coordinate 9,031 downwards.
AGACACACTTGTCGCGCAATTTCCTGCGTCATGAAATCATTCCGCGACTTACGCAACACTGGCCGCGCGCCGAAGCCGCGTTGGCGCACAGTGCGACCTGGTTGCGCGCCGCCGCGGACTACATCGACGCACAGGCTGACATCGCACTCGCCAATTTGCGCGGTGCCGAACCGGCAACGCTCGACTGGCGCGGCTGGCTCGCCCTACCCGACGCCCTGCGCGATCCGGTGCTGCGGCGCTGGCTGCGCGAATGTGGGCTCGACGAGCCCGCCCACTTCCACGTCGCCGAACTCGAACGCCAATTGCGCGCCGGGCAAGACCGCAAGCCCTGCGTCGCCTTCGAGGGCACGGAGTTGCGCCGTCTCCGCGACCGGATCTGCGCGACTCGACGTGGCGACGCTCGCTCTGTCCCGCGTCCGGATTGATTCCTGCGAGCCGCTGCGGTAGCGTGCGCGCCATGCCAACCCGCGACCGCAAATCTGCCGATCCGAAACCAACTGAAACGAGTCAGATCGCGGATTTCGAGAAATCCCTCGACGAACTCGAGCAACTCGTTGCCAAGATGGAACTGGGCGAGCAAAGCCTGGATGATTCGCTCAAATCCTACGAACGCGGCATCGCCCTGTACCGCAACTGCCAGGGCGCGCTGGAGCAGGCCGAACTGCGCGTGAAGCTGCTGTCCGATCCCGAGCAGCCAGACCAAGCCGAAGACTTTGAGCCGGAAGCGCCTTGAGCCGCCCACGGCGCTGATCGCCTGGAGCGAGCGCGCCGACGCGGCGCTCGCGCGCGCGCTGCCGCCCGAGACGCAGGAACCGGCGCTCCTGCACCGCGCCATGCGCTACGCCGTGCTCGGCAGCGGCAAACGCCTGCGTCCGGCGCTGGTCTACGCCACCGGCAGTGCGCTCGGCGCACCGCTCGACGCGCTCGACGCCGGAGCCTGCGCGGTGGAAATCATCCACGCCTATTCGCTGGCCCACGACGACCTGCCGGCCATGGACGATGATGAATTGCGCCGCGGTCGGCCGACCTGCCACGTCGCCTTCGGCGAAGCGATGGCGATACTTGCCGGCGACGCCCTGCAGGCGCTCGCCTTCGAGATCCTCGCCGCCGATGTTGCGCAGCATGCCGGTACCCATGTGGAAATGTTGCGCACGCTCGCTGCGGCGTGCGGCTCGCACGGCATGGCCGGCGGGCAGGCGCTGGACCTGGCCGCCGTCGGCAAGACGCTGACTCCCGACGCGCTGGATCGCATGCACGAGTACAAGACCGGCGCGTTGATCCGCGCATCGGTGCGGCTGGGCGCGCTCGCCGCCGGCTGCGTCGACGGCGCACTGCTCGCCGCGCTGGACGCCTACAGCCACGCGATCGGACTGGCGTTCCAGATCCGCGACGACATCCTCGACGTGGAAGGCGACAGCGCTACCATCGGCAAAACCGCCGGCAAGGATGCTGCGCAGGCCAAGCCAACGTATCCCGCCATCCTCGGCATGGACGCCTCGCGGGCACGGTTGGCGCAGCTCGCTCGCAACGCAATCGCGGCACTGGCGTCGCTCGGCGGACGCGCAAAGGAACTGACCGAACTGGCGCGCTACGTGGCCGAACGGGAGAGCTGATCAACTACCCGCGACCGTCATCCGATCCAGCAGGATCGAGCCGGTGAGAATGTGCGAACGCCGGTCCACGTCGGCGCCGATCGCGGCCAGTCCCGCGAACATCTCGCGCAGGTTCGAGGCGATGGTGATTTCCTCGACCGGATAGGCGATCGCGCCGTTTTCCACCCAGAAGCCCGCCGCGCCGCGCGAGTAATCGCCGGTGACGATGGATACGCCCTGCCCCATGACTTCGGTGACGAGCAAGCCGGTGCCGAGCTTGTCCAACATGTCCGCGAAATCGCCCCCGCTCGGCGCGACCACCAGATTGTGGATGCCGCCGGCGTTGCCGGTACTTTGCAGACCGAGCTTGCGCGCGGAATAGCAGCCGAGGACATATCTTTCCAGGATCCCGGCTCGGATCAAACCGTTGTCCGCGCTTGCCACGCCTTCGCTGTCGAAATTCGCCGAGCCTTGCCCGCGTGGCAGGTGCGGACGCTCGACGATCTCGACGAATTCCGGAAACAGCTTCTTGCCCGCGTGATCGAGCAGGAAGCTAGCCTTGCGGTACAGCGCACCGCCGCTGGCCGCGGAAACCAGATGTCCGATCAGGCCGCGCGCGACTTCCGGCGCGAACAGCACCGGACACTGGCGCGTATCGAGCTTGCGCGCATCGCGACGCGCCAGCGTGCGCCGCGCAGCCTTGACCCCAATCGACGCCGCGGTCGGAAAATCCTCCGCGGAGCGCGCGGTTTCATACCAATAGTCGCGCTGCATGCCGTTGCCGTCCAGCGCGATCAGCGAGCACGACAGCGAATGCCGCGTGCCGCGTTCGCGGCCACAGAAGCCCTGCGAAGTCGCATAGACCGCGAGCGATTCGCCCGCCTGCACCGCGGCGCCATCGGAATTGCCGATGCCATCCAGCGCGCGTCCAGCGTCTTCGATCTCGATACCAAGCCGGATTGCCGAGGGTGCATCCAGATTCCACGGATGCCACAAATCCAGATCCGGAAACACCCGCGCCAGCCGCGCCGGATCGGCGAGCCCCGCGAACGGATCTTCCTCGGTGAACTTCGCAATCGCGCAGGCCTGTTCGATGGTCTTGGCGATGGAATCGGCCTGCAGATCCGCCGTGCTGGCCGAACCCTTGCGCTGGCCGAAATACACGGTCACGCCAAAGGCGCGGTCGCGAGTGTGCTCGATGGTCTCGACTTCGCCCAGGCGCACGTTGACGGAAAGACCCGTATCGATGCTCGCGCCGACCTCGGCGTCGCTCGCGCCGGCAGCGCGGCAGCGGCGGATGACGTCTGCGGCAAGGTTGGCCAGATTGTCGAGTTGGGCGAGGGAATCGTCGGGTTGTGCGATGATGGCGTTCATTGGGAATTTCCGAATTAGTAGCACCGTTCGCGGCGAGCGAAGTCGAAACGCATGCCCTTCGACTTCGCGTCTTCGGCGCTACGCTCAGGGCGAACGGGAATGGTTGAATGATGCACGATCACGAATCCGAATACGACGACAGCCGCCACGACGAGCCCAGCCGCAGCCAGCTCCGCCGCGAAGCGCTTGATGTGCTCAAACTGGCGCAGCAGCTTGCGGTGTTGTCCGATGCACAGCTTGCCTCACTGCCGCTCGCCGATGCGCTGCGTGAAGAGGTGCAGCGCACGCGTGCCGTAAAACAGCAAATAGCCCGCAAGCGCGCCGAGCAATTCCTCGCCAAGCAACTGCGCAAGCTGGACGATACCGAAATCGAGCCGCTGCGTGCCGCGCTCGAACACGGCCGTGAGCACACACGCCGCGAAGCGGCAGGCCTGCACCGCATCGAGCAATGGCGCGAACGCCTGATCACCGATGGCGATGCCGCACTCGACGAGCTCATGCAGCGATTCCCCTCATTCGATCGCCAACACCTGCGCCAACTTGCGCGCCGCGCGCGCGCCGAACGTGAAGCGCAAAAACCGTTGCACGCCTTTCACGAACTGTTCCGTACACTGCGTGAATTGCTCGGTTAGGCCGCCGTCCCACCCACCGTCATCGCGTCGATTCTCAGCGTCGGCTGCCCGACACCGACCGGCACGCTCTGGCCGTCCTTGCCGCACACGCCGACGCCTTCGTCGAGCTTGAGGTCGTTGCCGACCATCGACACGCGCGTGAGCACTTCCGGCCCCGAACCGATCAAGGTCGCGCCCTTCACCGCACGACCGATCTTGCCGTTCTCGATCAGGTAAGCCTCGCTCGCGGAAAACACGAACTTGCCGTTAGTGATGTCGACCTGACCGCCGCCGAAGTTCACCGCATAAAGACCGCGCTCCACCGATGCGAGGATCTCGCCCGGATCACTCCGGCCCGGCAGCATGTAGGTGTTGGTCATGCGCGGCATCGGCAGATGCGCGAAAGATTCGCGCCGGCCGTTTCCGGTTGAACGCATGCCCATCAGGCGCGCGTTGAGCTTGTCCTGCATGTAGCCTTTCAGCACGCCATTTTCGATCAGCACCGTGCGCTCACCCGGCACGCCTTCGTCGTCCACGGACAACGAACCGCGCCGGTCCGGCAGAGTGCCGTCGTCGACGACGGTGCACAGCGGCGAAGCGACTTTTTCGCCCATGCGGCCGGCGAAGGCCGATGTACCCTTGCGGTTGAAATCGCCCTCGAAGCCGTGGCCGATCGCCTCGTGCAGCAGCACGCCCGGCCAGCCGGGGCCGAGCACAACCGTCATGCTGCCCGCTGGTGCCGGCACCGACTCCAGATTCACCAGCGCCACGCGCACCGCTTCGCGCGCAAATGCATGCGCGCGCCCGTTGGCGAGAAGTTCCTTGTAGCCGTAGCGTCCGCCGCCACCACCCGCACCGGATTCGCGCCGGCCATCGCGCTCGGCGATCACGTTCACGTTCAGACGCACCAGCGGACGCACATCGGCCGCCAGCGTGCCATCGGCGGCGGCCACCATTATCGTATCCAGCGTAGCGGCAAGGCTGACGATCACTTGTGTGATGCACGGATCCAGCGCGCGCGCGAATTTGTCCACCTCGCGCAATAACGCGATCTTGTCCGCGTTCGCCAGCGATTCGATCGGATCGATCGGCGCGTACAGGGACCTCGCTTCGCGCGCGGTCAGTGCGTGGCCAGCGCCGGTGTTGCCCGACTGCGCGATCGCGCGCGCCGACTGTGCCGCGGTGAGCAGTTGCGGCAGGACGATTTCGTCGGAATAGGCGAATCCGGTTTTTTCGCCGCTGATCGCGCGCACGCCGACGCCCTGCTCGATGGCGTGACTACCCTCGCGCACAATGCCGTCCTCGAGCATCCACGATTCGCTGCGCGAATGCTGGAAATACAGATCTGCCGCGTCGATGGACGGCCCCATCAGTTGCGCGAACACGCGCTCGAGATCGTTGCTGGAAAATCCGCCGGGTTGCAGCAACTGGCGTTCGGCGCGGTCGAATAAATTCATGGTCATGGAATCGGTTTGCTGGTGGTGGATGCGGGCGCGGCGGGCTGCTTCTGCGCGGGCATCAGCGGCTCTGCCTTGACCTTCTCCTTGGCGATTTCGGTAATCACGGGCTTGTCCCAACTTCCAGTCACGCTGTAGCGGATGCGGGTGACTTCGTTGAGCGCCTTCTTCAGCACGCTCTGCAGCACCACGCCGGCTGCCGCGCCCACCGGACCGCCGACGACGGCGCCACCGATCATCAAGGCACCACCGACGTGCGGCGTGACTTCCATGGTTTGGTCGTAATCCTTGGCTTTCAAGCCGGTACGGCCGTTCACGACGATGTCGGCGGCCGGACCCTTGACCTTCAATCCGGTCGTGTAGGCGTCGCCGTCCTTGAACGTGAACGTGCCGTCGATGGAATCGAAGCTGAAGCCGGATTTGAAGAAATCACCGAAGTCCAAAGCGAGCCGGCGCGGAACCGCAGTCAGGTTGAAAAGACCGAAGATGCGTCCTGCACCTGGCGTTTCGACCTCCGGAATGCGGCCCTCGGCCACCGATACCTTGAGCGTGCCATTCAGCCGCGCCAGCGCGAACATCGACGGCGATCCGGCCCACTGACCCTTGATATGCGCGACCGTCGCACCGCCGTCGACGAAGCCAGCATAGCCGAAGGTATCGAGCATGCGACCCAGATTCTGGGCGGAAAAATCGATGGAGAAATCCGAGGCATCGCTGCCCGGGCGGCCAGTCCAGTCGCCGTGCGCGCGCATCTCGACGTTCTGCGAGTGTGTGGTGACCTGCTCGAAATGCGTGCCGTTCGCGATCGGATAGCTCTCCACGACGGTAGTGCCGAAACGCGAATCGCCAAGGCGGAAGTCGCCGATGCGGATGTGCAGCGGCGGCACGTTCGCAGGATTCTCGCCGGCCATCGCGCTGGTTTCGCTATCGCCCACATCCGGCCAGTGGATCCGGTCGAATTGGGCGGTAACGCCGCGCTGCCTGAAATCCACCAGCGGAATCTCCATGCTGCCGGCGATATTGGCGCCGTCGAAACCCAGGTCGAGTTCGGTTTTGGTCGGCTTCAGGGTGAATTGCGCCGGACCGAAATCGCGGTCCCAGGCGCGCAAATCCTGCGTCTTGAGATCGACGCCGGAGATCAAGCCTTCGCTGCCGCTACCCGAATTCGAGACCGCGAAATCCATCCAGCCGGAAAGATCGAGCAGCGGCGCGCTGCCATCGATGGCAAACCCCCTTGCCGGCGGCGGCGCGGATGCATCGCCACCGAAGTCGACGCGCGCGGCGAACGGCTGCTTGCCCGATTCCATGTGCCCGCGCAGGCGCATGAGCCCGCCCAGTCGCAGGTCGATACTGCCGCCGGCGACCGGCAAACCGAGCGTGAGCGACAACGGCAGCGCCGTGGCGGCGGATTTGGTCAGCGGCGCGGGCAAGGCAATGGCGACGCCGTCGAGATCGGATGTGACGGTCACGCGCTGGCCGGGATTCTTCGCGTCGTCGTGGTCCGCGGAGAAACCGACGTTCCAGTCGGCAGCGCCGCTGATGCGATCCGCCCAGGGCGCCAGCATCGGCGCATAGGCGAGCAGATCCGCCACGGGAAAATTCCCGCGCAGGTTCGCCTCGACGGCGTGATCCTTGTCGTCCGTGAAGCCGCCGACCGCAAGGCGAAACGTGGCCGGCTTGCCGTCGCGTGTAACCGGCAGCTCGCCGGTGTCAAAACCGTGCTGCGAAAATTTGAGCGTGCCGGTGGCCTGCTTCAGGCGCAGCGCGTACTGGGCATCGGTCAGATCCGCCTGGTTCAGGCTGGCGGTGCCGGCCAGATCGAGTCGTTCGGCCTGCTTCACCGGAAGGTGCAGATGAAGCTTGACCTTGCTGTTGCCGCCGACGCTTACGCCGAGCAGATGCGCGGCGTATTGCGCGCCGATCGGCGTGGACTTGAGAAAGTCGAGCAGGTTCCTGCCACTGCCGGAACCGGAAACATCCAGTTCCAGAACCGCTTCGGCGAGATCGGCGATGCTTGCACCGGCGCTATCGATTGTATTTCCCTGCGCCTGCGCGGCATCCGAATCCACGCGCAACCCGTTGTTGACGAAATCGGCGACGGCGTGCACATGTTCGACGGCCGGCCAATCCGGCAGATAGATCAGCTTGGCGTCGTTAATTTCGGCGCGTGCCTGGAAACGGCCGGCGAAATTCGTGAACGGCCAGTCGGCGAGATCGCCGTGGAACACCGCGCGTCCGTTCGTGATGCCGCCCGACACGAGTGCACGATCCAGCCACTTCACCGCACCCGGCGGCATGACGTTGATCGGCCAGAAAAGTTTCGCCGTCGGCACTTCGGCATGATCGACCACGGCGTATACATCCAGTGCCGGGCGCGAGCCGTCATCGTGCAACTGCACGCTGCCGCGCAACTGGCCGCCGTAACCAGCGCCTTCGAAATCCAGCGCCTGTGTGCCGATCTGCCAGCCAACCGCTTCGCGCCATCCCGCTACGTCGCCGGCAAATCTGGAGAATTCCAGTGGCTGACGAAACACGCGCGGTTCGTCGACGCCAAACGCCGTGTGCGGCGGCAGATGCAGGCTGAAACCGTCCGCATCGCCAAGCACGCTGCCGGTCAGGCTGGTCACGCCCGGCACCGCGTCAACCGCGTGCCAAGCGAGCGCGACGAAATCGGCCGAAATGTCGAAATCCTGCGCACTACCGAAACGCACGTCCGCGCGGCGCAACGTGCCGACCGGATCGGCCGCGTACAGCCAGCGCCGCCATGCTGGCGGCACAGCGTCGCTGAGCATGGCCACGCTCGCCGGCGCCGCCAGGTTCGCGCCGTCCAGATGCAGCGTCCACTGCGGATCGGTGACCGCCGGATCGTGCGCTTTTTCAACATGTATGCTCGCCGGTGTGGCGACGATGCCCTGCCGCGCGAGGACGAGGTCGGCCACGTCCGCGTTCCAGCCCGTATCGTCGCGCTGCCAGCGCGCGCCGAATGCGATGCGGTCGAAACCGACACGCGGCACGATACTGCGTTTGGCGTCGAGCGCGATCGGCACCGCTGTGGTCAGCACCACGTTCGTCAGGTCGGTCTCGATGCGCGCGCGCTGCAGCCGATCGTGCCGCCACCAACCCCAGAACTGCAGGCGCCCGCTGCCGCGTTCGATCTGCGCGCCTTGCCACGCATAGCCGTGTACCACGGCGGCGAGGTCCAGCGCCGCTCCACCCAGATACAGTTCGCCGTCGCGTGTGACGCTGTCGAAGTCGATCACCGCGTCCACGGACGACCGCGTTTCGGCACAGCGCAGGCGTGCGAGCACGCGATGCGTGCTGCCGGAATTGACCAGGCGCACTTCGTCGGCGAGCAGCATCACCGGAGCGGCATCGGCGCGGGCCTGCACGGTCAGGTGCATGTCGCGCAGCACCAATGCACCGAGGGAAAACAACACGGAATCCTTCGGATTGCCCGCGGCCTGGTTGCCCGCATCGATGCCGCTCAATTGCCACTGGCCTCGCGTATCGCGCGCCAGCCGCAAATTCAAACCGACGAGGCGAAACTCGTTCCACGCCTGGTTGCGATGCAGCGCCGAGAAGAAATTGATTTTCAACTCCGCCTGCGGAATCGTGCTGCCCGGCGCGTTCGCGTCTGCGCCAGCGATGTGCACGCCTTGCAGGACCAGCAACGGGCCGTCGCGTTCCCAGACCCCGGTCACACTGCCGAGCGTCACCGCACGGTGCAGGCGGTCGCTCAGGAAAGCGGCAATGCGCTGCGGATGACTGGCGATCCAGGGCAAGGCAATTTGCGCCAACCCAACACCCAGCGCGAGCAGGATCACGACGGTGGCGAACAGCGCCTGCAGCCACAGACGCGCGCGCCGGATGTGACGTTTCCACATCACGACCACCTACAGCAGGACCACATCGTACTGTTCCTGCGCGTAATGCTCCTCGGGCTGGAAGCGGATGGTCTTGCCGACGAACTCCTCCAGTTCCGCCACCGCCGCGGAAT
>JAJXWU010000238.1 GCA_021781425.1 Pseudomonadota bacterium | reverse complement strand
CGGACAGCTTCTACCGCGAATCGAACTGCGAGCTGATCCTGGGCGTTACGGTGCGTGCCATCGATCGCAAGGCCAGGTCCGTATTGCTGTCTGACGGCCGTACGCTGGCGTACAGCATGCTGCTGCTGGCAACCGGAACACGGGTGCGCAGGATCAAGTGTCCTGGTGCGGTCCTCGCCGGCATCCATTATCTGCGCAGTATCGAGGACGTGGACGACCTGAATGCCGTCTTCCAGAAAGGTAAGCGGCTGGCCGTTGTTGGTGGCGGCTATATCGGTCTCGAGGTCGCGGCTGTCGCCGTGAAGCACGGTCTCGATGTGACGGTTTTCGAGGCTATGGATCGGGTGATGGCGCGAGCCGTGTCCAAACCGGTATCTGACTTCTTCGAGCAGGCCCACCGCACGGCCGGCGTCAAATTGTTGCTTAACACCGGCGTCGACGCCTTCGAAGGTGCCGGCCAACTAAAATCCGTGAAAGCAGGTGCCAATCACTTTCCGGCCGATATCGCATTGGTTGGCATCGGTGTCGTGCCCAACGTGGAACTTGCCAAAGAAGCCGGTCTCGCGTGCGAAGACGGTATCATCGTCGACCAGAATTGCGCGACGGTCGATCCAGCGATCTTCGCCGCGGGTGACTGCACATGGCATGTCGGCCGCGAAGGCATTCCATTACGGCTGGAAAGCGTACAGAACGCCATCGACCAAGCCAAACATGCGGCATACGCGATGGCAGGCAAGCCCAAGACCTATAGCGAAGTGCCCTGGTTCTGGTCTGACCAGTACGATCTAAAGCTGCAGATCGCGGGGCTGGCGCGCGCCGCCGACCAAATTGTAGTTCGTGGCGATCCCGCATCACGCAAATTTGCCGCCTTCCATCTGCGTGACGGTGCCGTTGCCGCCGTGGAGGCAGTGAACGCACCGTCCGAATATCTTGTCGGCCGCAAGCTGATTGCGGCCGGCTCGCATGTTGCGCCGGAGCGTCTTGCCGATCTCTCCGTTCCCATGAAAAGCTTTGCCTGAGGACCTCTATGCCCAAGATCAAATATATCGACGGAAAAGGCACAGAGCGCGACGTGGAGGTTCCGGCTGGCTGGTCGGTGATGGAAGGGGCCGTGAAAAACCTCATTCCTGGCATCGATGCCGACTGCGGAGGCGCCTGCGCCTGTGCGACCTGCCATGTCTATGTCGATTCCGCTTGGCTGGAGAAGTTACCGCCCAAGCAGGACATGGAGGAAACCATGCTGGATTTCGCCCAAGACGTTCAATCGAACAGCCGACTGTCGTGTCAGATCACCGTGACACCGGAGTTGGATGGCATGGTCGTACGGACGCCGAAGACCCAACATTAGGTGCTGCGCCAGCCGGCTCGGTTCTACGCGATCTTGCGCTCGTCATCCGGAGACGGCGGTTCGTCGTGGATGCGACGCGGCAGGTGACAGCGCACCAGCGTCCCGTTGTCGCTTTCGATTTCGACCCAACCGTCGTGCAGTTCCACGAAGCGATTGACCAACGCCAGGCCGAGCCCCGCACCGCCGCGCTGGCCCGCGTTGCCTTTGGCCGAGAAGCGCTCGAAGACGTTGGCTCGGACTTCGGGAGCGATACCCGGTCCGTTGTCGCGCACATAGATCTGGACGTCTTCGCCTTCAATATGGCCACCGAGCACGATGACGCCATCCTTGGGCGTGAACTTGAAGGCGTTGGACAGGAGGTTGAACACCACTTGGCGGATACGGCGCTCGTCGGCCAGGAACTGTCCTGCGTCCGCCGGACAATCCACCTCCAGGCTGAGGCCGACCTTCGATGCCCAATCGCGTGCATGGGCCGCAACTTCCGTGAGCAGTGTATGGAGATCGATGCGTTCGAGTTCGAGCCTGAGCGCGCCGGATTCGATGAGCGCCAGATCGAGAATATCGTTGACCAGGCTTTTCAATGTATTCGATCCGGAGACGATCGCCTGGACATATTCGCCTTGCCGCTCATTGAGTGGCCCCGGCACTTCCGTCGACAAATGTTCGGCGAAGCCGAGAATCGTGTTGAGCGGCGTCCTCAGCTCGTAGGACACGTGTTTGATGAAGTCGGACTTGAGCCGGTCCGCGGCTTCTAATGCTTCGGCGCGCTCGCGCAGCACGCCCTCGATGCGGAAGCGATCAGTGACATCGGCGAAGGTGACCAGCGTGGCGCCGTCGGGCAGCGGCGACAGACCAAGCGACAGGATCGTGCGGTCGTTGCGCTCGATCTCTCCCATGTCGCGCTGCAGGTTTGCGCCGGAGACGATATTTTGGATCAAGCGGTCCCAGACGCCGGTGTCGCCGAATTTGTCGGCGCAGGCGGCCGCGATGGCGCGCACATGGGGTTCGCCGGTCAAATCCTTTGCGCTCAAGGCCCAAATCTTCGCAAACGCCGCGTTGTGGAGTTTGAGCTTGCCGTCCGGTCCGAACACGGCAACGCCTTCCTGCAGCGTGTCGAGCGTCGCGGACTGCACTTTGATGAGGGTGTTGTAGGAACTCTCCAGGGTGATGCGTTCGGTGACGTCCTCGTACAGGAACGTCAGGCCGCCAAAAGGATGCGGCTGTGCCACGACGCGCATCGTCTTGCCGCCGGGCACATGCCACAATTCTTCCGAAGGGTAGTCCCGCGCGGTCTGATAGAGTGCCAGCCTCCCGCGCTTCCAGCCCTGATAATCGCGCTGCTCAGGTAATTTCCGCGCCTCGCGCAGGCGATCCAGGATATCGCCATCGTTCGGATGTGTGTCGAGCCATGTTTCCGGCAGGCTCCAGAGGCGGGCGAAGGCACGATTGTAGAAGTTGAGCTTTTGATCGCGGTCGAAGATGGCGACTGCCGTCGCCAGCTTGTCCAGGGTGTCAGTGTGTGCATCGATATGTTGCTGCAGCCGCGCTTC
>JAJXWU010000227.1 GCA_021781425.1 Pseudomonadota bacterium | reverse complement strand
ATCGATGACGGCCAAATCGGTATAGTTGAACGCGGCATCCGGACGCAACTCGATCGCCTTGCGGATCGCGCGTTCGGCGGCGTCGACGCGACCACGCGCCAATTCGTATTCGCCGAGATTCTGCCAGGCGCCGACGCTGAGCGGATTCAGGCGCAAGGCATCGTGCAGCAGATCCACGGCCTCGTCGAAATGCCCGAGCTGCGCCAGCACCTCGGCCAAATGCTGCTTGGGACCCGCCGCCGCTTCCGGCAGCGCCAGCCGCACCGCCGAGCGGAATTCGGCTTCGGCCGCGCCCAGGCTCATGTCGCCCAGCAACGCTGCGGCACCCAGGGCCAGATGACTGTCGACGAGATTCGGCGCCAGCGCCTGCGCCTGGCGCGCATCCGTACGCGCACTGGCATAGGCATCGGCAGCGGCATCGCCGCCGAGATAGCCCTGCGCGAGCAGCGACCAAGCCAGGGAGCGGCTGGCATAGGCCTGTGCGTATCGCGCATCGAAACCGATCGCACGCGAATAGCGCACGATCGCCTCGCGCAGGCCGGCTTCGGTTTGCAGGTTCAAATAGAACTTGCCTTGCAGCCAGGCGTCGTATGCATCCAGGCTGCCGCTCGGAGGACGCTCGCCCTGTCCGGCGGCCGCGCTGTCCAGGCGCATGCGGATGCGCAGCTGCGCCGCGATTTCGGCCGCGATTTCGTCCTGCAGGGCAAACAGGTCGCGGTAACCGCGATCGTAATTTTGCGCCCATGCGGTGCGGCCGTCGGCCGCATCGACCAGAACCACGCTGACGCGCACCTCGTCGCCGCTACGCTGCACGCTGCCTTCGAGCAGGTGCGCGACGCCAAGCGCGCGCCCGATCGACCGGCTGTCGTGTTGCGCGGCGCGAAACTGGAACGAGGAATCGCGACTGATCACTTTCAGCCCCGCGCATTGGGTCAATTCCCCGATCAGGCTTTCGGTGAGGCCGTCGGAAAAATACTGCGCGTGCCGATCGTCGCTGGCGTTCTTCAGCGGCAGCACGGCTATGGACTTGTCCGGTATCGGTGCTTCCGCGACGGCGGACGCGACCGCATCGTCCGGTGCCGGCGCAACGCGCCACAACAAGCCGCCGCCGACGGCGAGCAGCAAAGTGAGGATCAGAAGTTCCGTGCCGGTCACGCGCTGCGCGCCGCGTTCGCCGTGATACCAGGCGAGCACGAGGGCGACGCAGAATCCGATCGCCAGAGCCACGGTGATGCCGCGACGCACGCCCTCGGCCCAGCCGAACTGCTGGCCGACGATGTCGAGTACCTGCAGCAGCGCGAACGCGCCGGCGAGATAGGCCAGCGCCCACTGCACGATCCAGCGATTCTTCAGGCGCTGAAGGAACGGCGTGCGCAGGCGCTGCGTGGACGTTCCCGTCGGCACGTCGAGCAGCGGCAACTCCGGGCTATGGCGCACGTGCACGGTCAGCGCCTCGTCGGCGCCGATTGCGAAATGCCGCATCAGGTCGTCGATCAGCTCGCGGCATTCGGCATAGCGTTGCGCCGGCTCCTTGGCCGTCATCCGTTCCAGGATGCGCGCCAGCTCCGCATCGACATCGGGATTGATCGCGCGGATGTCGGGCAACGGCGTCTGCGCCACCTCGCGCATCAGGGCCAGCGGCGACGTGCTCTTGTACGGCAGGTGCCCGGCCAGGCATTCGAACAGCACGATGCCGAGCGCGAAGATGTCCGCGCGCGCATCCGCCACTTCGCCGTCGTCGTAGCGCTCCGGCGCGAGGTAGCCCGGCGTGCCGAGAAACGCGCCGGTCGTGGTCAGGCGCGAGGCGCCGTCCCGGGTCGACCGGGCGATGCCGAAATCCGACACCTTGACGATGCCGGCGGTGGAAATCAGGATATTGCCCGGCTTGACGTCGCGATGGATCAGGCCCCTGGCGTGCGCGCAGGCGAGGCCGCGCGCGGCCTGCACGACCAGGCGTGCAGCCTGGTCCGGCGCAAGGTGCTTTTCGCGCTTGAGCAATGCATCCAGGGAAACGCCGTCGACGAACTCCATCGCGAAATACGGCAGGCCGTTCTCGCTGCCGATCGCGTAGATGTGCACGACATGCGCGTCGTCCAGTGCGGCTACGGCACGCGCCTCGCGCTGGAAACGCTCGACAACGCGCGCATCGTGGGCCAGACCTTCGCCCAGCACCTTGATCGCGACGAAGCGATCCAGCGCCGCATCGCGGGCCTTGAACACCACGCCCATGCCGCCGCGGCCGAGTTCCGACACGAGCTGGTATTGGCCGAATGCGGTTTTCATGCGCCCGATGCAAACCCGTCCGTGCGTGCGATGGCAACCCGGCGATGGTACCCCGCGCGCCGGACAAAGATAAGCGCCTTGCCTTTACCCCCTGGCCGGGCGGAAACTGGCCCGGCCCCTGCAGCGGGGCGACGGATTTCCCCAACTTCCCTGAGCAGGAAACAACCCATGAAAACCCTATCCATCGTGTGTTCGGCAGCGCTTGCACTCGCGGCAACGGCAGTCATGGCCAAACCGCCGGTCGACAACGTCAGCCACCATCGTCACCCGAATCTTGCAGCGGCCCAGCGCCTGACCACGCAGGCTTACAACCGTGTCGTCCAAGCGCAGCGCGCCAACGAGTTCGATCTCGACGGACACGCGGCGAAAGCCAAGGAATTGCTCGACCAGGCCAACCGCGAGTTGAAGGAAGCGGCGCAGACCTCCAACGCCAAGCACCACTGATTTCTCCCGATTCGGATTTGCGCAGCCCGGCCGACGCCGGGCTCCCGAGCAGGTCCCCGATGGCCTTTTTGTCGAGGCCGGGCGTGAAGCGCAGGAAGGCGACCGCGTCGGGCGCGTCGGGGCCCGCGAGCGGCCGGCGGTTGAAGGCGTCGACGGCCTCCCTGCGCTGCC
>JAJXWU010000261.1 GCA_021781425.1 Pseudomonadota bacterium | reverse complement strand
CGAGGGGCGCTATTCGGCCACGATTCTTTACGCTGGCGAGCGCCTGTTCGGCGCCCTTTCTTATACTGGCGCGAAGGTGACCGACAGCGCCAACTTCGACGCCCAGCAGGCGGTCGTCGGTCGGATTTCCGACCTTGTCTATGTCGGCACAGATGCGCGGTTGCTGGTCGGCGCCAATGGCACATACATCATCAAGCTGCCGGATGCCGTAGCTAATGGCGGCACGACTTTGGCGACGACGCCTGGCGCGGCCGCACGCAGCAGCGTCACACTCTCCGATCCGCCTGAGCTGACCGTCGACTCGAACGGCATCAAGCTGGCGAGCACCGGATCGCTTGCGGCGAACCATGTCTCACAATGGGGGATAGAGACGGCCGGCAACTATCACAATTTCTATGGCCAAGCTGGTTACTACGATTTCGAGATCGACCGCGCGCCGCTTGCATACAAGACCTATTCAAGCGCAACCGCGACCGCGACAACGGTCGTTCAGCCGAACAACAATCGCTTCAGCGGCTGGTACGTGCAGGCGAGCTGGGTGCTGACCGGGGAGAGCAAAGGTTACAACGCGACGAACGGCGCTTTCACGCCTCCCAAAACCACCGAGCCATTCACCACGCTCCGACGCGGATGGGGCGCCTGGGAACTGGCTGCGCGTTACAGCGACTTGAATCTAAACGATCATACGGTCGATCCGATGAATGTCGTCACCAGCTGGACCGGCGCGTCGACCAGGACGTATACTTTCTACAACACCGTGCGCGGCGGCGATCAGAAGATCACCACGATTGGCTTGAATTGGTATCCGAACAGCGCCGTGCGTCTTGTACTCGATTATCAGTGGATCGACATAAGCCGTCTGCAGACGCCTGCAGCGGTGACAACGACAGGTGTGCCGACGCTACCGACGGTGAACGGCGGTCAGAATATCCAGACCATTGCAATGCGTTTCCAGATCGGATTTTGAACCAGGGGAGCGCCATTATGAAACATGTTGCAGCCATCGTCGCGGCCTCGCTGCTGTTCGCGGCAAGCGCCCACGCGGCAAACGTCAAACTGTTGAACGTCAGCTACGACCCGACGCGCGAACTCTACAAGGACATCAACGCCGCCTTCTCCGCAGAGTGGAAAGGCAAGACCGGCGAAACCGTGACGGTGAACCAGTCGCATGGCGGCTCTGGCGCTCAGGCGCGCGCGGTGATCGACGGGCTGGACGCCGACGTCGTGACTCTGGCCCTGGCCTACGACATCGACGCAATCTCGCAGAAGTCCGGCCTGCTGCCCGCCAATTGGCAGAGACGTCTGCCGGACAACTCCGCACCTTACACGTCGACACTGGTGTTCCTGGTACGCAAGGGAAATCCCTGGCACATCAAGGATTGGCCCGATCTGGTAAAGCCCGGTATTCAGGTGATCACACCGAATCCGAAGACATCGGGCGGTGCGCGCTGGGCCTATCTGGCGGCGTGGGCCTATGCGCTGAAGGCGCCGGGCGGCAACGCCGACAAGGCGCAGGCGTTCGTCGCGGCACTCTATAAGCATGTTCCGGTGCTGGACACGGGTGCCCGCGGATCGACCACGACCTTCGTACAGCGCGGCATCGGCGATGTGCTGCTGTCATGGGAAAACGAAGCGCATCTGGTGCTGAAGGAACGCGGCGGCGACAAGTTCCAGATCGTCTATCCGTCGTTATCGATCCTGGCCGAACCACCCGTTGCGCTCGTCGATAAGAATGCCGACCGCCACGGTACACGCAAAGCGGCGGAAGCCTATCTGCAATTCCTCTATACGAACGAGGCGCAGGAGATCGAAGCGCGAAATTTCTACCGTCCACGCGACCCAATGGTTCTGGCCGCACACGCGGCCGATTTTCCGAAGATTCCGCTCGTCACGATCGACGGGATGTTCGGCGGCTGGCAAAGGGCACAGGCGGTGCACTTCGCCGACGGTGGCGTGTTCGATCATATCTACAGGCCAGGCCAATGACCGCGGCCGTCGCATCCCTCGCTGCGCACTGGCGCAATCCGAGCGCCTTGCCAGGTTTTGCACTGTCGCTCGGGTTCACACTCTTCTATCTGTCGGCGATCGTCCTGATCCCACTGACGGCACTGGTCATCAGACCATGGTCGCTGGGGTTCGCCGGCTTCTGGCAGATTCTTACCGATCATCGCGTCCTCGCGGCACTACGCCTTTCCTTCGGAGGTGCAGCCATCGCGGCCGGAATTAACGCGGTCTTCGGCCTAATTGTGGCCTGGGTGCTCGTGCGCTATCGCTTTCCGGGCAAGCGCCTGCTGGACGCGCTCGTCGACTTGCCCTTCGCCTTGCCCACAGCCGTAGCGGGTATTGCGCTTTCGACACTGTATGCGCCGCATGGCTGGCTCGGCGAGCCGTTGAGCGAGCTGGGGCTCAAGGTCTCCTATACGCCGCTCGGCGTCGTCGTCGCTCTGACTTTCATCGGCTTACCCTTCGTCGTGCGGACGCTGCAGCCGGTTCTTTCGGACCTGACACAAGATGCCGAAGAAGCCGCTGCGACGCTGGGCGCCAACCGCTTGCAGACGGTGGTTCGCGTGGTCCTGCCGACACTCACGCCGTCGCTGGTGATGGGTGCAACCCTCGCCTTTGCGCGCGCCGTCGGCGAGTATGGCTCGGTGATCTTCATCGCCGGAAACTTACCGGCAGTCTCCGAGATCGCGCCATTGCTCATCATTATCAAGCTTGAGCAGTACGATTATGCCGGCGCATCGGCGATCGGCGTCATCATGCTGACGGCGTCATTCGTTCTTATCCTGGCGCTGAACCTGCTCCAGTACTGGACCGGATCGCGGCGATGAAAAAATTCCCTCGACAATCGACCGAAGATCATCCGCTGGTGCGGGTGGCGCTTAGCATCGTGGCCATCG
>JAJXWU010000220.1 GCA_021781425.1 Pseudomonadota bacterium | reverse complement strand
GGCATCGGCGTGTCCGCGCCGGGCATGCGTCAGATCCCGATCAATACCTCGCCGCGCGACGCGCTGGCGAGCCAGTTCACGCCGCTGCAGGATCAGTGCGTCCGTGCCACGCGCGAGCAAGCCTGCGGTTGGCTGCAAAAACAGTACGACGACGTCACGCACAAACTGCACAACGCGTTCAAGGATCAACAGGCGATCCTGCAGCCGCAGGCGGATGAGCTGGAGAATCAATTGAACGGTTGTTGATCGTGTTGTTTGTTATTTCCCGTTCGCACTGAGGTAGCGCCGAAGTCGCGAAGTCGAAGTGCTGCCCGCGTGGGCTTCGACTTCGCCGCTTTGCGGTTACGCTCAGCCCGAGCGGATATACATTTCTGGCTGTCGCAGCAACACTCACGGCGCCAGCGCGAATGCCGAATTTCGCTGTTCGAGATCAAGCAAGAATTTCTTGTTCGGCAGGCCGCCGCCGTAGCCGGTGAGCGTGCCGTCCGCGCCGATGACGCGATGGCACGGCACCACGATCGCGATCGGATTCTGGCCGTTCGCCGCACCGACCGCGCGCGAGGCGCCCGGCTCGCCGACCGCGCGCGCGATGTCGCCGTAACTGGCGGTCGCACCGTAAGGAATGCGCAACAGCGCCAGCCACACGCGTTGCTGGAATTCGGTGCCCTGCGGCGCGAGAGGCAGATCGAACTCGCGCAGCTTGCCGGCGAAATACGCCTTCAGTTGCGCGCGCGTCTCGTGCAGCGCGCCCGGGCCGCATTCCCAGTCGTCGGCGAGCGGCGTCGGGTGTCGACCGTCCGCGAACGCGACGTGGCGCAGGCCTTGCCCGTCGAGCACGAGCAGCAGGCGTCCGACCGGGGATTCGAAATAGTCGTAGTACACGTCGGTCATCGTAGAACCTCAATGGGAGTTTCGCCACAGATGCATCACCGCGTACGCGCGCCACGGCCGCCAGTGTTCGGCCAGCGCTTCGACCGCGCGTGCGGATAGAAGGGTGCCGCGATCGGCGAGCGCCTTGCGCAGGACGAGGTCCGCCGCAGGGAATGCATCCGGATGGCTCAACGCGCGCATCGCAATGTAGTGCGCGGTCCATGCGCCGATGCCGGGCAACTCGCACCAGCTTGCGACGAAGCCGTGCAGCGATTGCTCCGGACGGAAGCCGACAACGCCGTCGGCCACGGCGCGCGCGATCGTGCTCAGCGCGGCGGCACGTGCGCGCGGCAAACCGATCTTCGTCAGATCCGCGCCGGCGAGCGTCTGCGGCACGGGAAACAACTGGATCTTTTCGCCACCGCACAGCTTCGCCGGTTCGCCGAAGCGTTCGAGCAGACGCGATGCGAGCGTGCGTGCCGCCACGACGCTGATCTGCTGACCGAGTACTGCGCGCACCGCGATCTCGAAGCCGTCCCAGCCGCCGGGCAGGCGCTGGCCGGGATGACGCCGCACGAATGCGCGCAGACGCGGATCGCGCGCAAGCTGCGCATCGATCGCAGCGATGTCCGCGTCGACATCGAATAACCGGCGCGCGCGCGCGCAGATCGCCTGCAGGCATGTCGCGTCGGGAAAATCGAGCGTCAACGCGAGCGCGTCCTCGCCGCGAATCCGCGCCACGTGCAGGCTGCCAGCGGAACCGCCGAACGCGAAACGGCGCGTGTAGCCGCGGGCATCGACGTGTTCGAGCCCGGGAAGCGCGCGGCGCGCGAAAAACGCGAGCAGCGCGGAGAAATCGTACGGCGCACGGAATGGAATGCGCAGCGTCAGTGTGCTAGCGGCGGGCGTGCTGGATTCGTCGCGTCGTAAATCGCGCGGCGCGCGTCGATAACCGGCAAGGAACGCCGCATTGAAGCGGCGCAGACTCGCATAACCGGCTGCGTGCGCGATGCGCGTGACCGGCAATTGCGTCTCGGTCAACAGCTTCTTCGCGAACAGCAGGCGCCGCGTCGCCGCGATTTCCGCGGGACCCGCGCCGAGTTCGCTCACGAACAGGCGGCGCAGATGGCGTTCGCCGACGCCGATGCGGCGCGCAAGTTGCGCAACGGAAGAAGCGTCCAACGCACCGACGTCGATCATGCGCAACGCGGCCGTTACGAGTTCGCTGCGCGCACGCGTGAGCGGCGTGCCGGGCGCTGCTTCCGGACGGCAGCGCAAACATGGCCGGTAGCCCGCGCTCGCGGCGGCGGCAGCATTCGGGAAATATTCGACGTTGCGCGCGTGCGCGGTCGGCGCGGGACATACCGGCCGGCAATAGATCCCCGTCGTGCGCACGGCGGTGAAGAACAGCCCGTCGAAGCGCGCATCGCGCGTCAGGCGCGCCTGTTCGCAGGCTTTCGAATCGAGCGCAACGACGGAAGATGGTATCGACATGGCAGCAATCCTAGCGCCACCGCCGGGTCGGAACTAGCCGTTTTCGGCCATGAATATCGGAACGTCAAAATCCGTACTTCAGGAACCCGCCGTCGACAGCAAGGATTTCGCCGGTAATGTAGCTCGCCGTGGGCAGGCACAAAAACGCGACAGCCGCGGCGACTTCTTCCACTTCGCCGATGCGCGCGAGCGGCGTGCGTTGCAGCACCTCGTCGAGGTAATCCGGATCGGCGAGCACGCCTTCGGTGCGCTGCGTGCGGATGTACCACGGCGCGACCGCATTCACGCGGATGCCGTCCCCGGCCCATTCGCAGGCCAGGTTCTTCGTCAACTGCGCAAGCGCTGCCTTCGTCATGCCGTACGGCGAACCGGTGCGCACGTGCGTCATCCCCGACACCGAACTCACGTTCACGATCGCCGCATTCGCATGTTCGGCCAGATACGGATGCGCGAGCCGGCACATCGCGAACGCGGACAGCAGGTTCGTGTCGATCAGCGCGCGCACGTCCTCCTCGCTGTAGTCGAGCGTCGGCTTGCGCAG
>JAJXWU010000083.1 GCA_021781425.1 Pseudomonadota bacterium | reverse complement strand
GGTCGCGCTGGGTTCGTCGCTGAAGTTCTGCCGCGCGGCGCGCGGCGAAGCGGATCTGTACATCCGCTACGGCCCGACCAGCGAATGGGATACCGCCGCCGGCCAGTGCGTACTCGAGCAGGCCGGTGGCGCGGTACGGCGCATGGACGACGGCGCGCTCATGTACAACACCAAGGAATCCCTGCTCAATCCGGATTTCTTCGCCTGCGGCGATCCGTCGGTGGACTGGGCCGGCGTACTGCGCGGTGTCGCGCATGCCTGAGTCCGGTCCCGGCAAATACCGAATCGAGGATCTGCTGCGCATCATGGCGAGCCTGCGCGATCCGCAGCGCGGTTGCCCGTGGGACGTCAAGCAGACCTTTGCCACGATCGCGCCGTACACGATCGAGGAAGCCTACGAAGTCGCCGACGCGATCGACCGCGGCGACATGGCCGATTTGCGCGACGAACTCGGGGATCTGCTGCTGCAGGTCGTGTTCCACGCGCGCATGGCACAAGAGCAGGGTGCGTTCGGGTTTTCCGACGTGGTCGTGGCGATCTGCGACAAGATGGTGCGGCGCCATCCGCATGTATTCGCCGGCGCGAGCGTGGAAAATGCCGAGGCGCAGTTGCGCGAATGGGACGAACACAAGCGCCGCGAGCGCGCCGCATCGGGCGACGCCGACATGAGCGCGCTCGCCGGCATCCCGCGCGGCCTGCCCGAGTGGCAGCGCGCGCTGAAACTGCAGAAGCGCGCCGCGCGCGTCGGCTTCGACTGGAGCGATCCGCGGCCGGTGCTGGACAAGCTGACCGAAGAAGTCGGCGAGGTGCGCCACGAGCTCGACCACGGCGCGGACGCCGCGCGCCTGACCGATGAGATCGGCGACGTGCTGTTCGTGTGCGTGAATCTCGCACGCCTGGCCAAGGTCGACTGGTCCACCGCCCTGCGCGGCGCGAACGCGAAGTTCGAGCGCCGCTTTCGGCGTATGGAATCGCTCGCCGCCGAAGACGGGCGCGGACTCGATGGCATGACCCTGGCCGAGCAGGATGCGTATTGGGATCGCGCCAAAGCCGAGGAAAAATCGGCCGGAAGCGAACCGGACTAGCGCCGAAGGGGATCGTTGTTATCCGGCGCATCGGGTAAATACGCGCATGCTCGCGAGCGAACCAGAAGCGGGATCGTTGTTATCCCCCTCTCCCGCTGGCGGGAGAGGGTTGGGGTGAGGGTGGTTTAATTTGCGAAGACATCGCAAGGCCGGTTTCCACCCTCACCCGCGCTTAAGGCGCGGCCTCTCCCGCCAGCGGGAGAGGCGAAAGACCAAGGTCGTTGGGTGTCGGGAAAGCGCAATAAAGAAGCGGCGCGGACAGGGAGCCGTCCGCGCCGCCAAACCGCCTGCGCTCGCAACACAGGCTCGGGGTTTGCCCTGTTTAACGTCACTGGACGTATCCGGTTGACTTGTCCGTCGCACGCCGGCAGGCCAGAATTCCCGTACAGGTCGTCCCGCCCGTGCATCGGGCTTCAGCATCCACAAGAGGAAACGCCATGGTCTGGATCAATCTCGTTACGTTGTCAGCCCTGATCGAATACTTCGTCTTCGCCTGGCTGGTCGGCAAGGCGCGCGCCACGCATGGCGTGAAAGCGCCTGCCACCACCGGCCACGAAGTGTTCGAGCGCTATTTCCGCGTGCAGCAGAACACGCTGGAACTGCTGATCCTGTTCGTGCCGGGGCTGTGGATCGCCGCACAGTACTGGAACCCGGCCTGGATGGCCGCGATCGGCGCCGTGTACGTGCTCGGCCGCATCGTGTATTTCCGCGGCTACGTCAGTGCACCGGCCGCGCGCCACAACGGATTCCTGCTCAGCATCGTGCCAGTGACGGTGTTGCTCATCGCCGGCGTTGCCGGCGTGGCGTGGGCGCTAATTCCTCATTCGTAGAAAATGAAGAACGCGGCGAGCACGATCAGCGCGAACCCGACCAGGTGATTCCAGCGCAAGGACGCGCCCAGGTAATACACCGAGAACACCGCGAACACGCTCAGGGTGATTATTTCCTGGATCGTCTTGAGCTGCGCCGGATTGTAGACGCGGTAACCGATGCGGTTGCCGGGCACCTGCAGGCAGTACTCGAAAAATGCGATGCCCCAGCTCGCGGCGATGACCAGCCACAGCGGACGGTTCGTGAATTTCAGGTGCCCGTACCAGGCGAAGGTCATGAACACGTTGGAGCCGATCAGCAGGGCGATCGGCGCGAGGTAATCGAGCGTGCGCTGATTCGTCACAGCGTGTCCTTGTCGAGGAAGCGTGACTCGTACAACAGGCTTTCGATGCGCTGCTCCTGCCCCGAAGCGAATTCCAGGCCGATGTCCTCGGCGCCGTTGCGCACGATGCGCGTATCCAGACCGATCACGGTTTCCTGGTCGAAGATGAAATACACGCGGCAGGTGGCGGGCGCGTCCGCCGGCCAGTTCTTCGGCCGGCCGATGCAGGCGCCGCCCTGGGACAGGTCCTTGACGTCGGACAGATAGCCTTCGCCATTGCACACGGCGAGCGCAGCGGAGTAGATGGCCAGGCGCGGATGGCGGCGTTTCTCGGCGTAGGACATGCGGAACTCCCGGGGGCCAGCCTACGATAGTCGGCCTGCGCCGCGCGGCGCAAGCGCGTGCTAGAGTCGATCGGGAAAAACATACGGGGTAACGATGAACGCAATGCCGCGCGCGGCGCGTCTGCTGCCGCTGGCTGCCGCCTTGACGGCGGCGGGGATCGCGCAGGCCACGCCGCTCAGTGCGCCGGTGCCGGCGGCATGGAAACCCGGCGATGGCCGCGGCGTCGCGGCCTTGTTCGCGGCGCTGACGGCGCGTTCGATCGCCAGGGCGCCGATTCCCGGTCACCTCGCGGCGACGCTGATCGTGACCAGTTGTGCCGATGATGGCAGCGGCGGCACGTTGCGTTCCGTGGTTACGACCGCAGGCGAGGGCGATACCGTGGATGCGTCCGCATTGACGTGCGGTGCGATCGCGCTGACCGGCGGCGCGATCCCGGTCTATCCGGACGATCTGACCCTCGTCGGGCCCGGCGCCAAGGCGCTGGCCGTGGACGGCGCCGGAGCGGATCGCGTCTTCGTGCATTACGGCTATGGCACGCTCGGTCTGCAAGATATCACCGTGCGCAATGGTTCCACCGTCGTTGCCGGCTATCGCGTCACCGGCGGCGCCTGCGTCATTTCCAACGGCTACGTCCGGCTCGATCACAGCACGGTCAGCGGCTGTCTCGCCGCGGGCGAAGGCGCCTACGGCGGCGCCATCACCGCGCGCGGCGTGCGTTTGTATACCAGCACGCTGTCCGGCAATACCGCACTCGGCTCGCATCCGAACACCTTCACCGCGGCGTATGGCGGCGGTGCGATGGCCTACCGGGGCGAGGTATTTCTCTATGCGAGTACGGTCACCGACAACAGCGCCACGCATGCAGCGACCGACACGCATGGCAGCTACTGTACCGGCGGCGGAATTTTTTCGGACCTCGGTGGCTACGCCTACCGCTCCACGCTAAGCGGCAATTATTCCTTCGGTACCGGCGGCGGACTGGCCACGCATGCCGGATTCGGCATCAGCGACAGCACCATCGCCGGCAACACCGCGCGTTACAAGACCGGCGGTGGCGTGTTCGCGCGCGTGTTCGATTCGATGCGCGTCAACAACAGCACGATCGCGGGCAACACGGCCGGCATTTCCGGTGCGGGCATCTATTTCGTTGGCGTCGCCAACGCGCTGACCCTGCAAAGCAGCATCGTGGCGAACGATACCGTGGCCGGGGCGAATGCCGACATCGCCACGATGGGCGCGTTCACCATCGGCGGATCGAACAATCTCGTCACTGCGTCGGCATCGAACGTGACCTTGCCTGTCGGTACGCTGCGATCCGATCCCCGGTTGTGGCCGCTGGCCAACAACGGCGGACCGACCCAAACGATGGGTCTGCTGGCAGGCAGTCCGGCGCTGGGAGCCGGCAGCAATCCGAACCATTATTCCAACGACCAGCGCGGCCCGGGTTTCCCGCGCAGCACGGGCGGGCTGACCGACATCGGCGCGTTCCAGGGAGCGGTGGCGCCCGTTCCCGCGACACCCGTGCCGGCCTTGTCAGGAATGCTCGCGGCATTGCTGGCGGCGTTTATCGGCGCTAGCGCGTGGCGAGTCTTGCGCCGGCGCATGGCATCGGGTATTTTTGTGAATTAGCGCACAAAAACGGAACAGGGGTAGTCCAATGTCAGTTCGCCGCACGATTTGCATCAAGCCGCTGGCCGCGGCGTTGACCTTGGCCTTGGGCGCCGCGACTACGGGCGCCAACGCCGGCACACCGTCAAATGCTGCGTTCGCCGCGCAAGTGCAGGCCCTGCACAACGCGACTGTGCAACTTCAGCAATACCGCAGCCAGCATCCGGGCAAGCCGCAATTATTGCCCGGCGTCGTGTCGCACAAACTCAATCGGCCGCAGCGGCATCCGGCGCTGCCCACCGTGACGCAATCCGTGAGCGTCTGCACGGACTCTGCTTCCAGCGCGACCACGCCCGGCACGCTGCGCTATGCGGTACTCAACGCCACCGCCGGCAGCATGATCAACCTGAGCGCCTGCAACAACAGCACAATAACCCTGACACAAGGCGCGCTGCCGGTGACGGTGGACAAGCTGACGCTCACGGCCGGCGCGGGAAACCATGTCAGCATCGACGGCAATGGCGCCGACCGTGTGTTCTACGATACGGCGACCGGCTCGGGCAGCCTGAGCCTGAAATATCTGACGGTGCAAAACGGTGTCGCTCCGCCAATGGCCGGGACGCCTCCTATCGTGGTCGGTGGCTGCATCTTGGCCAAAAACGAAGGCGTGGCTTTATACCAGTCGACGGTGACCGGCTGTCGGGCTGTCAACGCTGCGGGCTCCGCCGAAGGCGGCGGCGTGGCCGCTTACGGCTTGTTCATGTACCACAGCACGATTTCCGGCAACACGGCGAGCGCGACCCGAGCCAGCCCCACGGGTAGCGGCAAGTATGCCGCCATCGGCGGCGGCGCCGTGGCAGTGGGCTACGGCAGCTATTCGACTGCCTTGATCTACAGCCAGATACGGAACAATACGGCGCAGGTCAGCGGCAATGGTGTCTTCGGCGACGCGGGCGGTCTGCTGGCAATCGCGCCGTATGTGTACGGCAGCACCATCTCCGGCAACCGTGTGCAGGTGGGTGCCAGCACCAGTTCGTCTCTGTCGTCCATCGGCTTGGGCGGCGGGTTGTCGGTCAAATACGGCGGCACGATCAAATTCAGCACGATCAGCGGCAATGCGGTGGCCTGTACCAATGCCAGTGGCGGACCGCTGACCACGCTTTGTCTGGGCGGCGGGGTGGTAAGCGGCTATTTCCCCATTGGGGGCGGTTCCACGCCGTTGCTGGATATCGCGTACTCGACGGTTTCCGGCAACCATTCCGATTTTGTCGCCGGCGGCGTGCTTTCCAAGTATTCGACGTCGATCGTGCAAAGCACGATCTCCGGAAACACGGCGGGGGTCGGCGCCGGGTTGCTGCAGAAATACCAAGGCGCCACACCCCAAAATACCATCTACAACAGCACCATTGCCGGCAACGCCGCGACCTACGCCGGCGGCGGCATTTACTCGTATGGCGACCACAACAGCGCCACAAGAGTGAGCGGGGCTCTGCCGATCAGCCTGGTCAGCACGATTGTGGCGAGCAACACGGCCGGCTATGCGGGTGCGGATGTATATACGCAAAGCCGATACACGCTGACTGTCAACGGCGCCAGCAATCTGGTGACAACCGTATCGCCCAATGTCAACCTGCCGGCCGGTACGCTCAGCGCAGATCCATTGCTCGCGCCGCTGAGCGCGAACGGTGGCTCGACCCAGACCATGGGGTTGTATGCCGGCAGTCCGGCGCTCGGAACCGGCAGCAATCCGAACAATTATTCCAACGACCAGCGCGGCGCGAGTTTCCCCCGCACCACGAGCGGGCTGACCGACATCGGCGCTTTTCAAGGTGCACTGCCGCCAGCTCCTATCCCGATACTCTCGACCCCGGGGTTGGGTCTTCTCGCCGGCCTGCTCGCATTGTTCGGCTGGCGACGACGGCGCACGGAGTAACCGCCTTCACGCCGCGCTCACCGTTCGCTTCGCATTCTTCACGAATGTGAAAGCGCGGGAGCGGGCATGAAGCAGCGCGAAGAACAGGCCGGACTTATCCTGCTGATCGAGGACAACCGCGGCATCGCCGAGATGGTCGGCGAATTCCTCGAACGTCGCGGTTACGGGCTGGATTATGCTGCCGACGGCGTCACCGGCCTGCATCTGGCCGTCTCCAACAGTTACGACGTGATCGTGCTCGACCTGATGCTGCCGGGCATGGACGGTCTGGAGCTTTGCCGCAAACTGCGCCGCGAGGCCAAGCGCTCCACGCCCGTGCTGATGCTCACCGCGCGCGACACGCTTGAGGACAAGCTCACGGGCCTGGATGCCGGCGCCGACGATTATCTGGTCAAACCCTTCGAGATCCGCGAGCTCGAAGCGCGCGTGCGCGCGCTGATCCGCCGCGACCGCCGCCAGGTCAGCGCGCAGACGCTGCGCGTGGCCGATCTCGTCTACGACACGGCCAGCGTGCGCGTGAGTCGCGCCGGGCAGGACCTGCAGGTGTCGCCGATCGGATTGAAACTGCTTTCGATCCTGATGCGCGAATCGCCGCGCGTGGTCAGCCGCGCCGACATCGAGCGCGAGGTCTGGGGCGATCTGCTGCCCGATTCCGACACGCTGCGCAGCCACTTGTATAATTTGCGCAAAATTATAGACAAACCCTTTCAGCGCCCGCTGCTGCACACCATCCACAGCGCCGGCTACCGCCTTGCCGATCTGGACGCCGAGGTCGCGG
This sequence comes from Pseudomonadota bacterium, assembly GCA_021781425.1. GTDB lineage: Bacteria > Pseudomonadota > Gammaproteobacteria > Xanthomonadales > Rhodanobacteraceae > Rudaea. The sequence goes on along the minus strand of JAJXWU010000083.1, from coordinate 4,897 downwards.
CCGGCCAGGGCACCTGATGCGCGCGCCGCGCGCCGGCATCCGCCGCAAGATCTGGGCGGTCTACGTCCTGCAGGTCGCGGCGATCAGCCTCGCCACCATCCTCGGTGTGTACGGCGCGGCCACCGTGCTCGAGGATGTGCTGATCAAGCGCGCGCTCGCGGGCGAGGCGGCGTTCTACTGGCAGCGCTGGGAACGCAACCACGCCGCTCCGGTGCCGGACACCAACAACATGACCGGCTACCTGCTGGCGCCGGGTGCCGCTCCGGCGGCGCTGCCCGCAGCGCTGCGCAACCTCGTGCCCGGATTCCACCGTATCCAGCGCAACGGCAGCTTCGTGCTCGTGCATGTTTCCGACGGCCCGCCCGGGCGGCTGTATCTGGTCTTCAACCAGGAACAGGTGGGGCGCCTCGCCTTTCTGTTCGGGTTCGTGCCGCTGATCCTGGTGCTGCTCATCATCTACATCACGACCTGGCTTACCTATCGCGCGTCGCGGCGCGCACTGTCGCCGGTGATCGCACTCGCCAAGGTTGTCCGAGACTGGGATCCCAAACAACCCGACCTGGCTGCGCTCGATCCGCGCAACTTGTCCAGCGATCCGGACGGCGATGTGGAAACCCTGGCGCGCGCGTTGCACGGTTACGCCAGCCGCATCGAGGAATTCGTCGAGCGCGAACGCAACTTCACCCGCGACGCCAGCCACGAGCTGCGCAGTCCGTTGACCGTGATCAAGCTCGCCGCGGACGTGATCGTCGAGGAGGACGTGTCGCCGTTCGCGCAGCGCGCGTTGCAACGCATCCGCCGTTCGGTGCGCGACATGGAGGCGATGCTCGAGGCGTTCCTGTTACTGGCGCGCGAATCCGACACCGGCCTGCCGCAGGAGGATTTCACTGTCAACGACGCGGTGCGCGAAGAAGTCGAACGCGCGCGGCCCTTGCTCGAAGGCAAGCCGGTGACGCTGGAACTGGACGAACAGGCGCGCTTCGCCCTGCACGCGCCGCCGCGCGTGTTCGCGGCGATGGTCGGCAACTTGATCCGCAATGCCTGCCTGTACACTGAGTCGGGCAGCGTGCGCGTGCGCGTCGGAGCTGACAATGTCAGCGTGGTCGACAGCGGCATCGGCATGAACGACGACGAAATCGCACAGGCCTTCCAGCCGTATTTCCGCGGCAGCCGCAGCGCCAGTGCCGGTCACGGCGTCGGCCTGAGCATCGTGCGCCGGCTGTCGGAACGCTTCGGCTGGCCGGTGGAAATCCGCAGCGAACTCAATACCGGCACCACCGCGACGATCCGCTTTCCGCAGCGCTTGCCGGCGCCGCCGGCTGCGTCATAATGCGGCTTTCGCCGGGGGAGAGATCGACATGCTCGCGCGCCTTGCTGCCGCCACGCTGTTTGCATTCGGGATCGCCGCCATGAGCCACGCCGCCACGCCCATCCTCGTTATCCACGGCGGCGCCGGCGTGATCAAACGCGACATGGATGCGGCCACGCAGAAGGCGATACGCGTGGCGCTGACTACCGCGCTCGAGCACGGTTACGCACAACTGAAAGCCGGCAAGCCGGCGCTGGATGCAGTGACCGCGGCGATCACCGTGCTCGAGGACGACCCCAACTTCAACGCCGGCAAGGGCGCGGTGTTCAATCACGACGGCAGAAACGAACTCGATGCCGCGATCATGGATGGCGCGACGTTGCGCGCGGGCGGCGTGGCCAACGTGCACCGCGTGAAGAATCCCATCCTGCTTGCGCGCGCGGTAATGGAGCATTCGCCGCACGTGCTCATGTTCGGCGACGGCGCCGAGGAATTCGCCAAGACGCAGGGCATCGTGCTGGTCGACCCGAAGTATTTCTGGACGCAGAAGCGCTGGCAGGAATTGCAGGATGCGCTGAAAAAGGACGCTGCTGGCCAGCACGCCGACGCCGAGAAGGAAGGCCACTTCGGCACAGTCGGCGCGGTGGCGCTGGACAAGGCCGGCCATCTCGCCGCGGGCACGTCCACCGGCGGCATGACTGACAAGCGCTTCGGTCGCGTCGGCGATTCGCCGATCATCGGCGCCGGCACCTATGCGAACGCGGGCTGCGCGGTCTCCGGCACTGGCTGGGGCGAGTTCTACCTGCGCACCGTGGCTGCGCACGAGATCTGCATGCGCGTGACTGAAATGCACCAGCCGCTCAAGGACGCCGCGGAATACGTCATCAATAAGGAAATCCCCAAGCTCGGCGGCGATGGTGGCGCGATCGTGCTCGGTGCGGACGGGCAATTCGACACGCCGTTCAATACCGATGGCATGTATCGCGGCTGGGTGGATAAAAGCGGAAAAATCCATGTCGCGATTTTTGCCGGCGAGTAGAGCGTTGAAATGCGCCGTTCGTCCGGAGCGTAGCGCCAAAGGCGCGAAGTCGAAGGGTTGCCGGCGTTTCGACTTCGCTCGCTGCGCGAGCTACGCTCAACGCGAACGGGTTGAATGTGGTGCTGGATTTGAAATGACGAGGGTCACGCAATGACAATTTGTCCCGTTGCCCTGGCGGTTGGCTGCAAACGCTGCCCGGTGTTCGCGATCTGTCCGGCAAAATCGCTGATCGGCGATTACCGCCCGGATGCGAAAAAAGCGGCGAAGTCCGAATCGAAAGCCGCTGGCAAACCCAAGCGCTGAAGCGGCGCGAGGCTTTACAACCGCTTACTTTCGGCATCAGCCGGCTGCGTTATAGTCGCGCGCATCCGCGTCCGCCGTGGCGCGTCTGCAAGTTCTCGACATGGAATATCGCAAGCCGTTTTTGGTGCGCAATCGCGCGCCGCTCATCATCCTCGCCGTCATCGCTATCGTTGCGCTGGGCGGTTATTGGCTGGCGCATCGAACGACGGTGCCGACCAATTTCCGCTTCGGGCGTGGGGCGCCAGCAGGCAAGTTCGCCGGCATGGCCATGCCGGTGGGTACGGCAACGGCGAAGCTAGGCGACATCGGCATCGACCTCGGCGCGCTCGGCACGGTCACGCCGCTGCGCACGGTGGCCGTGCGCAGTCAGGTCAACGGCCTGCTGCAGAGCGTGAATTTCAAGGAGGGCCAGGAAGTCAAACAAGGCGACGTACTGGCCCAGGTCGATCCGCGTCCTTTCCAGGCCGCACTGTTGCAGGCGCAAGGCGCGCGCGAGAGAGATCAGGCCCTGCTCGCCAATGCGCGCGCCGACCTCAAGCGTTACCAGGATGTCGCGCCGCAGGGTCTGATTCCCGAGCAGACGCTGGCCACGCAAAAGGCGCTGGTCGCGCAATACGAGGGCACGATCAAATCCGATCAGGGTCAGATCGACACGGCGAATCTCAATCTCGGCTATGCGCGCATCGTCGCCCCGCTCGACGGTCGCGTCGGCCTGCGCGCGGTCGATCCCGGCAACACGATCACGACCAGCGACACGCTCGTCACCATCACTCAACTCAAACCGATCGACGTGCTGTTCACGATTCCGGAAGACAGTCTGCCGGAACTGCTCAAGCACATGAGCAACGCCAGCCTGAAAGTGGATGCGTTGAGCCGCGACGAAACCACGGAACTGGCCAGCGGCACGCTCGCGAGCCTGGATAACCAGATCGACACCGCGACCGGCACGGTCAAGGCCAAGGCCGAATTCGCAAACGCCGACGAGGGCCTGTTCCCGAACCAGTTCGTCAACGTACGCGTGCATCTGACCACACTGGCTGGCGCGACCATCGTTCCGGCTGCCGCGCTGCAACGCGGCGCCGACGGCATGTACGTGTTCGTGGTCAACGCCGACCGCACGGTGTCGCAGCGCACGGTCAAGACCGGGGCGAGCCAGGGCCAGAATATCGCCGTGACCGATGGCCTCAAGCCGGGTGACGTCGTCGTCACCGACGGCGCCGACAATCTGCGCGACGGCAGCCGCGTCGAGCTGCCCGGCGATGTGCCGCCGCCGGCCAAGTCGGCAGCGTCAGGACAGTGGCACGGCAAGAAGCAGTAAAGCGCGCATGAATCCGTCGCGCCTCTTTATCCTGCGCCCGGTCGCCACCAGCCTGCTGATGGCGGCGATCCTGCTCGTCGGCACGCTGGCGTATCGCTATCTGCCGCTGTCGGCGCTGCCCGAAGTCGATTACCCGACGATCCAGATCACCACGCTGTACCCGGGTGCGAGCGCCGATGTGATGCTCTCGTCGGTAACCGCGCCGCTGGAACGCCAGCTTGGCCAGATGCCCGGCTTGAACCAGATGTCCTCGACGAGTTCCGCGGGCGCCTCGGTGCTGACCCTGCAGTTCAGTCTGGATTTGTCGCTGGACATCGCCGAACAGGAAGTGCAGGCCGCGATCAACGGCGCCGGCACCTTCCTGCCGGCGGATCTACCGACACCGCCGATCTACAGCAAGGTCAATCCGGCCGATGCGCCGGTGCTCACGCTGGCGCTGATGTCGACCACGCTGCCGCTGACGCAAGTGGAGGACCTCGCCGATACGCGCCTGGCGCAGAAGATTTCGCAGATCGACGGTGTGGGTCTCGTCACCTTGTCCGGCGGCCAGCGTCCGGCGGTGCGTGTGCAGGTCAATCCGACGGCGTTGTCCGCTTACGGACTGAGTCTGGAAGACCTGCGCAGCGCGATCGGCAACGCCAACGTCAATGGCGCCAAGGGCAGCTTCGACGGTCCGGCGCAGGCGTACACGATCGACGCCAACGACCAGCTCAAGTCTGCCGACGCCTACCGCGATCTGATCATCGCCTATCGCAACGGCGCGCCGGTGCGCCTGCGCGACGTCGCCACCATCGTCGATGGCGCCGAGAACGACCGCCTCGCGGCGTGGAAGGACACCAAGCCCGCGGTGATCATGAACATCCAGCGCCAGCCGGGCGCGAACGTGATCGAAGTGGTCGACCGCATCAAGGCGCTGCTGCCCGCGCTG
>JAJXWU010000015.1 GCA_021781425.1 Pseudomonadota bacterium | reverse complement strand
GCTGTTCATCACCTCGTATGCGAAATACACCACGCTGCTGCGTGGCGACAGCAAGAACCTGTACTTCGACCTCACCTATTCGCTGGACGATTACCTGAAGGGCCTGTCCGTGCGCAATCGCTGGGAGCGCTCCAGCGGCGGCCTCGGCGCGAATCCGGGCGATCGGCCGTTCACCTACAACCGTCTGATGATCAGCTACAAGTTCTGACCGATCCGCGTCAGGGTGCTGGCTGCGCGTCGGGACCGCGCAGCCAGCGGGGCAAGCGGCGGCCGCAAGGCCGCCGTTTTCGTTGGCGCGGCGGAACGCCGTGTTGTCACCAAACTGCAACACGGGCATCATCCCGGCGCAATGCGCCTTGCGTACAAAGACGGCAGTCAACAAACCCGCCACAGGAGTTCCCATGCGTCCGTTCCGTACTCTTTGCCTCGCTCTCGCTTTCGCCGCCGCGCTGCCGGTCGTCGATGCCGCCGCCGCCGATCTCACCGGCGCCGGCAGCACCTGGGTCTATCCGCTGGTCGCCAAGTGGTCGGCCGCCTACGCCGTCAAGACCGGCACCCACGTCAATTACCAGTCGATCGGTTCCGGCGGCGGCATCGCCCAGATCAAGGCCGGTACTGTCGCCTTCGGCGCCAGCGACAAGCCGCTGACCTCCGAAGAGCTGGCCAAGAGCAATCTCATCCAGTTCCCGACCGCCATCGCCGGCGAGGACCTGGTCTACAACATCGCCGGCATCAAGCCGGGCGAACTGGTTCTCAGTGGCCCGCTGGTCGCCGACATCTACATGGCCAAGATCAAGAAATGGAACGATCCGGCCATCGCCAAGCTGAATCCGGGCCTGAAGCTGCCGGACGCGGCAATCACCGTGGTGCACCGCTCCGACGGTTCCGGCACCACCTTCACCTTTGCCGACTATCTGTCCAAGGTCAGTCCGGAGTGGAAGTCGAAAGTGGGCGCCGACACCTCGGTCGCCTGGCCAACCGGCGTCGGCGGCAAGGGTAACGAGGGCGTGTCGTCCTATGTGCAGCACATCCCCGGTTCGATCGGCTACGTCGAATACGCCTACATCCTGGAAAACAAGATGGCCTACGCGCGCATGATCAACAGCGCGGGCAAGACTGTCAGCCCCAGTCTGAAGGGCTTCCAGGCGGCGGCGGCGAACGTGGATTTCACCAAGGCGCAGGATTTCTACGTGATCCTCACCGACCAGCCGGGCGACGAAAGCTGGCCGATCTCCGGCTGCACCTGGCAGATCCTGCGCAAGGACGCGCCGAAAGCCACCAATGAAGAGGTGACCAAATTCTTCGACTGGGGCTTCGAGCACGGCCAGAGCATGGCCGAGTCGATCGCCTTCGGCCCGCTGCCGGCGAGCACGATCGCCGCGATCAAGGCCTACTGGAAGAAGAATCTCGGCATCTGATCCGGCGGCTGCCGGTTATAATTCCGGCCGCAATGAACGTATCCGGTATTTCCGCCCCCGAATCGGGCGGCCTTGTGGCGAACAAATCGCCTGCCATCGCCCGGCCCCATGGCCGGGCGATGGATTTGTGTTTCCGGCATCTGGCCGGCGGCATGGCCGCGCTCGTCGGCCTGCTGCTGATCGCAACGCTCGCGGCGATCGCCTGGGACAGCCGCCTGTCGATCCATACGTTCGGACTCGGATTCCTCTGGTCCAGCGAATGGAATCCGGTCACCGGGCAATTCGGCGCGCTGAGCTTCCTGGTGGGTACTCTGGTGTCCTCTGCCATCGCCATGTTGCTGGCCACACCGGTGAGTTTCGGCATCGCAATCTTCATCTCCGAGCTCGCGCCGCGCCGGCTCAAACAGCCGATTTCCAGTGCGGTGGAACTGCTCGCCGCGATTCCCAGCATCGTTTACGGGTTGTGGGGATTGCTGGTGTTCGCGCCGGCATTTGCGCAGGTGGAGCCGTGGATCAACGATCATCTGGGAACCTTGCCCGGAATCGGTCCGCTGTTCCAGGGCCCGCCGATGGGCATCGGCATGCTGACGGCAGGCATCGTACTGGCCATCATGGTGCTGCCGTTCATCACCGCGATCATGCGCGACGTATTCATCATGACTCCGGCACCGCTGAAGGAATCGGCCTACGGTCTTGGCTGTACCACCTGGGAGGTTTCGCGCCGGATCATCCTGCCGTACACCCGCTCGGCGGTTACTGGCGGAATCTTCCTCGGCCTGGGTCGCGCGCTCGGCGAAACCATGGCCATTACCTTCGTGATCGGCAACAGCAACACGATCAGCGCGAGCCTGCTCATGCCGGGGGCGTCGATCCCCTCGGTCATTGCCAATGAGTTCACCGAAGCGACCACGCCGCTGTACCTGTCGTCGCTGATCTATCTGGGCCTGGTGCTGTTCGGCATCACCCTGATCGTGCGCCTGCTTGCCGCATGGATGTTGCACAGCATGAAGCGCGGGACGCCGCTGCGGCCATGATCGGACTGTACGCGCGCCGCAAGCTCGCCGACCGCATCAGCCGCGTGCTGATGCCGTTCGCCGCATGCATCGGCCTGTTTTTCCTGGCCTGGATCCTGTGGATCTCGTTCAGCCACGGACTTTCGGCGCTGCGCTGGGATTTGTTCGTCAACGACACGCCGCCGCCCGGCACCGACAGCTACGGCATGCGCAACGCCTTCGTGGGCAGCCTGATCCTGATCAGCATGGCCATGCTGCTGGGCATCCCGGTCGGTCTGCTCGCCGGCACCTGGCTCGCCGAATACGGCGGGCAGCGGCGTCTGGCGCGCGGCGTGCGCTTTCTCAACGACATCATGCTCAGCGCGCCGTCCATCGAAATCGGTCTGTTCGCCTACGCGATCTTGGTCGACCCGCTCAAACATTTTTCCGCCATCTCCGGCAGCGTGGCATTGGCGATGCTGATGATTCCGATCGTCACCCGCACCACCGACGAAATGCTGGCCCTGGTGCATGCGGACATGCGCGAATCGGCGGTCGCGCTCGGCGCGCCGATGTGGAAAGTGGTCTCCAAGATCACGTGGAAAGCCGCGCGCAACGGCATTCTCACCGGCATCCTGATCGCGCTTGCGCGCATCAGTGGCGAAACGGCGCCATTGCTGTTCACTGCGTTGAACAATCAATACTTCAGCGTCGACCCGCTGCGCCCCATCGCCAACCTGCCGGTGGTGATTTTCCAGTTCGCCATGAGTCCCTACGCGAACTGGCAGAAAATGGCCTGGGCCGGGGTGCTGATCGCCATCTGTTTCATTCTGCTGCTCAGCATCGTGTCCCGCCTTGTCCTCAATCGCGGCGCAGCCAAAACATGACCTTGACCAACGCTCCGAATCAGGAATCGCCGCAGGCTCCGTCGCCGCCGGCGGTGCGCATCCGCGTCCGTGCTCTGGACTTTTTCTACGGCACGACGCGCGCCTTGTCGAACATCAATCTGGATATACCGGATCAGCGCATCACCGCGTTCATCGGTCCGTCCGGTTGCGGCAAGTCCACGCTGCTGCGCGTGTTCAATCGCATGTACGAACTTTACCCCGACCAGCGCGCGCACGGCGAGGTGATCGTCGACGGCGAAAACATCCTGGCGCCGGGCAGCGACGTGGCGTTGCTGCGCGCCAAGATCGGCATGGTGTTCCAGAAGCCGACGCCGTTTCCGATGTCGGTGTTCGACAACGTCGCGTTCGGCATTCGCTTGTACGAACGCCTGCCCAAGGCGGAGCTGAGCGACCGCGTGGAGAACGCCTTGCGCCGCGCCGCGCTGTGGGATGAGGTCAAGGACAAGCTGGCGCGCAGCGGATTGAGCCTGTCGGGCGGCCAGCAGCAGCGCCTGTGCATTGCGCGTTCGATCGCCGTACGCCCGCAGGTGATACTGTTCGACGAGCCGACTTCGGCGCTGGATCCGATCTCCACCGCCAAGATCGAGGAATTGATGCGCGAACTCACTGCCGATTACACCATCGCCATCGTCACCCACAACATGCAGCAGGCCGCGCGCGTATCCGACCGCGTCGCCTTCATGTATCTGGGCGAGTTGATCGAATGCGGCGATACCGAAAAGATTTTCACCAACCCGGACCGGAAACAGACCGAAGATTACATCACCGGACGTTTCGGCTGAGAGGAGACATCGCGATGGGAACGAATCAGGAACACACGATCAGGAGCTACGACACCGAGCTCGCGCGCCTCACCGCCGAGATCGTGCGCATGGGCGAACTGGCCGCGGCCCAGATCGAGGCCGCCATCGACGTGGTCGAGCGCCGCGACGAGCGCGCGGCGATGCGTGTGGTCGATAACGACGATGCGATCGACGCGCTTGAGCAGGAAACCAGTCACGACGTGGTGACGTTGCTCGAGCTGCGTTCGCCGATGGCGCGGGACCTGCGCGAGGTGTTTGCTGCGCTACGCATTGCCGCCGACATCGAACGCATCGGCGACTACGCCGCGAACGTGGCCAAGCGTTCGATTCCGCTGTCGATGACGGCGCCGGTGGCGCCGGCGCGCGGTCTGCGCCGGCTGTCCGAGCTCGCCGCCGCGGCGGTGCGCAAGGTTCTCGACGCCTATCGCACCCGCGATGCGCAGAAAGCGCATGAAGTCTGGGACGAGGACGTCCGACTGGACGAAGCCTATAGCGGACTGTTTCGCGAACTGCTCACCTACATGATGGAAGATCCGCGCAGCATCACCGCATGCACGCATTTGCTGTTCATGGCCAAGAACATCGAGCGCATCGGCGACCACGCCACCAACATCGCCGAAAACGTCTGGTTCGCGGTCACCGGCGAACCGCTGCAGGCGCCGCGCAAGAAGGGCGACGAGACGGCCCAGCCGGTGATGCCGCATCTCGGCAACCCCTGAGAAATCTGCTGTACCGGGCGATTCTTGGCACGATCTGGCTCGGACGATCTGGAGCCGCGCATGGACGATCACGCAACGCCGCTGGTCGAGAGCTTTTTTCACAAGGATACGTGCACATTTACGCACGTCATCTTCGATCGCGATGACGGTGGGGCCGCTATCGTCGATCCGGTGCTGGACTACGACGCTGCCGCTGCGCGCACTTCGACCGCATCGGCCGATGCCGTTCGCGATTTCGTACGCAGCAGGAATTTGCGCGTGGCGTGGATTCTGGAAACCCACGCCCACGCCGATCACCTGAGCGCGGGCGCCTATTTGCGCGACGCGCTGAATGCGAAACTCGGCATAGGCCGCGGCATCCTCGGCGTGCAAACGCATTTCAAGAAACTGTTCGGACTTGGCGACGAATTCGTCGCCGACGGCCGCCAGTTCGACCGTTTGTTCGAGGATGACGATGCTTTCGCGATCGGAGCGCTGCAATGCCGTGTCATGGCGACTCCGGGCCACACTGCCGACAGTCTGACGTATCTCGTCGCTGACGCGGCTTTCATTGGCGACACGCTGTTTGCGCCGGAGACCGGCACCGCACGCGCGGACTTTCCCGGCGGTGACGCGGCAGAACTGTACGCTTCGATCCGCAAGATACTGGCGCTGCCCGCGGGCACGCGTTTGTTTTTGTGCCACGATTATCCACCGAACACGCGCACACCGATGGCGCAATCTTCCATCGCCGCGCAGCGCGAACACAATCCGCATGTCCGCGATGCAATCACCGAATCCGAGTATGTCGCCTTGCGGCGCGCGCGCGACGCCACGCTTGCGGTGCCGCGGCTGCTGCTCCCGGCCGTGCAGGTCAATATCCGCGGCGGGCGCCTGCCGCCAGCGGATGCCGATGGCGTCCGCCGCCTGACGATCCCGGTCAACCGGTTGGGCGCGGCCTGAGCCTCAGCCCCGGCCGCCGGCACGCGTCGGCGTCGGCGCGCAGTAGATGCCGTGCAGGGTCTTGATCAGACGTTGCGCCGGACCGCTCGCCAGCCGGTAGTGGATCGTCTGCGCTTCGCGGCGCGTCGTTACCAGGCCGTCCTCGCGCAACCGCGCCAGATGTTGCGAGAGCGCCGACTGGCTGAGGTCGAGCCGCTCGTTCAGTTCGCCGACGCTGCGCTCGCCGCTGACGAGCAGGCACAGGATGCGCAGACGCTGCGCATTGGCCAGGGATTTGAGCAGACGCGAGGCGGTATCCGCATGCACGGTCATCGCGGCGGCGCCATTGTCGATTGCGCGCATATTGATCTTGGTCATTGCACTGATTCCGGGCCGGATGGATTCTGTAGTCAAACCAATGTCGGGGTAGGGTGCTTGAATTCTAATGTAGTAAGTGCTAAATTAGCAAATACGAATATTGCGTGAACTGAACAAAGTCCGCGCAGACGCGTTTCCACCGGCATCCGGGAGGACGGAATCATGACGAATATCGTGGTGTTGGGCGCCGGCATCGGCGGCATGAGTCTGGCGTATGAATTGCGGCATCGGCTTGGCCGCGGCCATCGCATCACCGTGATCGGCGACGGCCCGCGGTTCTCCTTCACGCCATCCAACCCCTGGGTCGCAGTCGGCTGGCGCAAGGCGGCCGAAATCGGTGTCGCTGTCGCCCCGGCGCTGGCCAAGCACGAAATCGACTTCGTCAGCGAACCCGCGGCGAGGGTGCATCCGGACGAAAACCGCGTCGAAACCGCTGACGGCAGGAATCTCACCTACGACTACCTCGCGATCACGACCGGTCCGCGCCTTGCCTTCGACGAGATTCCGGGACTCGGCCCGCAGGGCCACACGCAATCGGTCTGCACGACGCCTCACGCCGAGCGCGCGTGGGCGCGTTACCAGAAGTTCCTCGATAATCCGGGTCCGGTCGTGATTGGCGCGGCGCCGGGTGCAAGCTGTTTCGGTCCGGCCTACGAAACCGCGATGATCATCGACGCCGACCTGCGCAAGCGCAAGCTGCGCGACCGTGTGCCGATGACCTACGTCACGAGTGAGCCATACATTGGCCACATGGGTCTGGGCGGCGTGGGCGATTCCAAGGGCCTGCTCGAATCCGAATTGCGCCAGCGCCATATCCGCTGGATCGCGAACGCGCGCATCAAGTCGGTCAGCGAAGGCGAAATGGCGGTCGAGGAATTGGACGCGAAAGGGCAGGTGGCGCAGCAACATGCGCTGCCGTTCGCTTACTCGATGGTAATCCCGGCTTTCACCGGGGTGGAAGCGGTGCGCGGCATCGAAGGCCTCGTCAATCCACGCGGGTTCGTGCTGATCGACAAGCATCAGCGCAACCCGAAGTACCGTAACATTTTCTCGGCCGGCGTCTGCGTCGCCATCCCGCCGGTCGAGGTAACGCCCGTGCCGACCGGCGCGCCAAAGACCGGCTTCATGATCGAGTCGATGGTCAGCACCATCGCCGCAAATGTCGCGGCTGAAATCGAAGGCAGGCCGGCCACAGCCGAGGCGACTTGGAATGCGGTGTGCCTGGCCGATATGGGCGATACCGGCGTAGCCTTCGTCGCGCTGCCGCAGATTCCGCCGCGCAATGTCACCTGGACCAAGGTCGGCAAATGGGTGCACGTGGCCAAAATCGGTTTCGAGAAGTATTACCTGGGCAAGATGCGTTCGGGAAATACCGAGCCGTTCTACGAGAAATCGATCATGAAAATGCTGGGCATCGAGCGGCTGAAGCCAGCAACCGTCAAGAATTGAACTGTATTCAAAGCGCAGGAGTGAACATGAATATCGATCGTCTGGTCATGCGGTTTGCCGGTAGCATGGTCATTGTCAGCGTGCTGCTGACCTACTATGTCTCGCCGTGGTGGTTGTTGCTGACGCTGTTCGTCGGCTTGAATCTGCTGCAAGCTTCGTTCACCGGTTTCTGCCCGCTGGCGAAAATCCTGCGACGTCTGGGCGTTGCGCCGGGCAGCGCGTTTCCGAACTGAATCGAAATCCGTCGTCGGGAGCATCGCCGTGTACTACATCGTGGAATCCGCCAAACCGTTCGCCAAGGCCGTCGAAGACCTCGACGCCGCGGTCAAGCGCCACCAGTTCGGCGTGCTGCACGTGCACGACCTCGGCGCCACGCTGCGCAGCAAGGGCCTGGATTTCGCCGGCGAATGCAAGGTGTTCGAGGTGTGCAATCCGCATCAAGCCGCCGGTGTGCTGGCATCCGACATGAAGCTCAACATGGCGCTGCCGTGTCGCATCTCGGTTTACACCGAAGGCGGAAAGACGAAAGTGGGAATGATCACGCCGCGCGCCATGCTGGCGATCTTGTCGGACGATCCGAAACTCGCCGCGGTGGCGGCCGAGGTCGACGCCGCCACACGGCGCATGATCGACGAGGCCAGGTGATGCAGCGGTCATCGGCAGGAACGGTATGGCGGTTTGTCATGCTGCTGGCGGGCGCTTTGCTCGCCGCGTGCGGCCGCGCGCCGGCACCAGCAAAGCCGGCCGCACCGCCGCCGCTCGATGCGTTCGTCGTCTCCAGCGCGGAGGCGCCGCGCGATCAGGTCTGGGACGGCATCGTCGAGGCGATCAACGAAACCACGTTGGCGGCGCAGACGAATGCGCGTGTACAGCAGCTTCCGGTCGACATCGGCGATCGCGTCGCCAGGGGCGACGTGCTGGTGCGCTTCAGCGACGTCGAACAGAATTCCGGCCGACGCAGCGCCGAGGCCGCGGTGGCCGCCGCGCGCGCCAACGACCGACAGGCCGAGGCGAACTGGAAGCGCATCGACGGCATCTTCGCGCGCCAGCTCGTTGCACGCGCCGATCTCGATGCCGCGACCGCGCAGCGCGATGCGGCGCGGGCGGCGCTGACCGCGGCCCAAGCGCAGCTTCGCAGCGCCGGTCAACTCGCCGATTACACCGTGGTGCGCGCGCCGTTCGATGGTGTCGTCACGCAGCGCTTCGTCGAGGTCGGTCAGGCCGTGCAGGCCGGCCCGCCGCAACCGCAACCGCTGCTGGCGCTGGCCGCACTCGACGCGTTGCGTGCCGAAGTGTCCGTGCCGCAAAGCGCGGTCGATGTGATCCGCGCGCACGCGCAGGCGACACTGCTGCTCGACGGCGGCGCGCGGCGTGTGCCGGCGGCGAGTGTCATGGTGCTGCCGACGGCGGATCCGGTGACGCACACGTTCCGGGTGCGCGTGGGCGTCCCGGCAGGCACTGCCGGCTTGTGGCCGGGAATGACAGTCAAGGTGGCCTTTGCTGCCGGCGGCGCACAGCGCATGCAGGTGCCGACGAGTGCCCTCGTGCGCCGCGGCGAGATCGACGGCGTCTACGTGCTCGGCGCGGACAACAGTGTCACGCTGCGTCTCGTGCGCCTCGGCCGGCACGATGGCAACGACGTCGAAGTCCTGTCCGGCCTGGCTACCGGTGAGCGCGTCGCGCGCGACCCGGATGCTGCCGTGCGCTGGCTCGTCGCGCGGCACGCCGGGAAGATCACGCCGTGAGCGAGCGACTCGGTTTCTCCGGACGCATCGCACGCGCCTTCCAGCAACACCCGCTGACACCGATTCTGGCGTTGACCGCGCTGCTGCTCGGCTTCGCGGCGATGCTGATCACGCCGCGCGAAGAGGAACCGCAGATCAACGTGACCATGGCCAACGTCATCGTGCCATTTCCCGGCGCCGACGTGCACGATGTCGAGAACCTGGTCGCGTCGCCGCTGGAACAGGTGCTGGCCGGCATCGACGGCCTCAAGCACGTGTACTCGGTCAGTCGTCCCGGACTGGCGTTGCTCACCGTCGAATTCCAGGTTGGCGTGCCGCGCCAGACCGCGCTGGTGCGCCTGTACAACCAGGTGATGCAGAACCGCAATCTGTGGCCGCCGAACCTCGGCGTCGGCCGGCCGTTGATCCGCGCGATGGGCATCGACGACGTGCCGGTGATGGCCATCACCTTGTGGAGCGATGATGCGCACATCGATGCGACCCAGCTCGGCGAAGTCGCGCACACGCTGGAAACCGACTTGAAACACGTGCCCGGCACGCGCGACGTGTACACGATCGGCGCGCCGGACCGGGCCGTGGTGATCGAGCCCGATGCCGCGAAACTCGCCGTGTACGGTCTCGCTCTCGACGATCTGGAGCGTTCGCTGAAAGCGGCGAACAGCGTGTCGCAGGCGGGCAGCCGCGTCGTCGGCGATCGCGATGTCCCGCTGACGGCGGGAACCTTCCTCACCGATGCCGACGCGATCGGGCAGCTCGTGATAGGGCTGCACAGCGGTGCGCCGGTGTACCTGTCCGATGTCGCGCGGGTCCGCCGCGGCGCCGACCTGCCGGCGCGCTACGTCTGGTTCGGCACGCCGCCCGACAAGGCCGGTCCGGTCACCGGCATGGCGCCGGCGGTGACGATCGCGATCACCAAGAAATCCGGCAGCAACGCCGCCGACATCACGCAGGCGATCGGCGCGCGCGTGGCGGCGCTGCGGGGCGTGTCGATTCCGGCCGGCGTGCACGTCGCCGTCACCCGCGACTACGGCCAAACCGCCACCGCCAAGGCTGACAGCCTGCTGTTGCACCTCTTGCTGGCCACGCTATCGGTGGTGCTCCTGGTCGTGTTCGCGCTGGGTTGGCGCGAAGGCGTCGTGGTCGGCACCGCGGTCGTCATCACCCTGATGCTGACCCTGTTTGCCTCGTGGGCAATGGGTTTCACGATCAACCGCGTGTCACTGTTCGCGCTGATCTTCTCGATCGGCATTCTCGTCGACGACGCGATCGTCGTGGTCGAGAACATCCACCGCCACATGGCGCTCGGCGGACGCAGCTTGCGCGAGGCGATTCCCGAGGCCGTCGCCGAAGTCGGCGGACCGACGATCCTGGCCACCTTCACCGTCATCGCCGCACTGCTGCCGATGGCCTTCGTGTCGGGTCTGATGGGCCCGTACATGCGGCCGATTCCGATCAACGCCTCGGCCGGAATGCTGTTGTCACTTGCGGTCGCGCTGGTGGTGACGCCGTGGCTGTCGCTGAAGCTGATCGGGCACCACCACACGCCGGCCGCCGACGAGCAACGCGAAGCGGTGCGCGGCAGCCGCCTGCTGCGCCTGTTCCGCCGGCTGATGACGCCATTTCTCGATGCAACCCGCGGCCGCCGCCGGCGCCGGATCCTGTTTGCAGCAATGGGCGTACTGGTAATGCTGGCGGCGAGCCTCGTGGTGTTCCGCGCGGTGATCCTGAAGATGCTGCCATTCGACAACAAATCCGAATTCCAGGTCGTCGTCGACATGCCCGAGGGCAGCACGCTGGAGTCGACCAATCGCGTGCTGACCGAACTCGCGCACGCGATCGATCGCGTGCCGGAAGTGCTGAACTATCAGGCCTACGCCGGCACCGCCGCGCCGATCAATTTCAACGGTCTGGTGCGGCAGTATTATTTGCGCAGCGTGCCGATCGATGGCGACCTGCAGGTGAATCTCGTCGACAAGCATCAGCGCAAGCGCAAGAGTCACGACATCGCGCTGGCGGTACGGCCGATGCTGGCGAAAATCGGTGCGCGTTACGGCGCCTCGGTAAAAGTGGTCGAGGTGCCCCCGGGCCCGCCGGTGCTGGCGCCGATCGTGGCCGAAATCTACGGTCCGGATTACGCCAGGCTGCGCCAGCTCGCACTCGGCCTCGAGCGCGACTTCCGCGCCGATCCCGATCTCGTCGACATCGATACCAGCGTCGAGGCCGACGCGCCACGCGACATCGTCGTCGTCGACCGCGCACGCGCCGCGCGGCTGGGCGTGGCGCAGGCCGACGTCGCACGCACGCTCGCCGCCGCACTGTCCGGCGACGCGGCGACGTATTTGATGGACGGGCGTTCCAAATACGCCGTGCCGATGCGCCTGCATCTGCCGGCCGGCGACCAGGCTTCGCTCGACGCGCTGCTCGCCTTGCGCGTGCGCGCGCAAGGTGGCGCGCTGGTGCCGCTGTCGGAAGTGACGCGGGTACGTCAGGCGAACTGGGAAAAGGCGATCTACCACAAGGATCTGCTGCCCTATGCCTAC
>JAJXWU010000173.1 GCA_021781425.1 Pseudomonadota bacterium | reverse complement strand
AGATGGCGAGCATGTTGAAAGTGGTGCCGCCGGTGGCGAAGTTGGTGAATTCGAGCTGGAAGCCGTGGCCACCCTGGCTTGGGTTGTACCAGTTGCCGCTCAGGTAGCCGCCCAGCGTGATCGGCGGCGGCGCTGCCGCGTTGACGACGATGCTGCCACGCATGCCACCGCTGGGATTACCGTGGAGCGAGCAGTAATAACCGACGGTCCCGGCCGTATTGAACGTATGCGAAAAAGTCCAATTAGCTGCCGAAGGCGAGCCGTTTGAAAACGAATTGTCGTCGGCGACAACATTGTGAGGGACGCCACCGACGTTTTGCCATGTCACCGTATCGCCGGCGTTGATGGTGAGCGTGGCCGGAGTGAAGGTCAGGGTTGCGTTCGCCGTCACCGTGAACGTGGTTGCCTGCACGGCCGCAGCCGGAAGGTTCAGCAAGGCCGCTGCAAGCAGCAATTTCAACATGGCAGTTCTCCGCATCATGACGCGATACCCGCAACGCGCGGAATGCCGCGCACGTTGACAATCTGCCATCCGCGCCGCCTCGACGATACCGACCAAAGTCGGTGGCGCCCACCCTTCCATGGTCGGTGCCGTACACTGTGCGCCAGGCCGCCGGCGTTCGGCGGACAAGGCGGGCGGAATGGCGAAACTGTATTTTTATTATTCGGCAATGAATGCCGGGAAAACCACGACCTTGTTGCAAAGTGCGCACAATTATCGCGAACGCGGCATGCGCACGCTGATTCTGACCCCGCAACTGGACGACCGTCATGGCAAGGGTGTTGTCGCATCGCGCATCGGCCTGAAGGCGCGCGGGCGCATGTTCGCGCGCGGCGAGGATCTGTTCGAGACGGTGCGCGAGGACATCGCCGCGAACGGCGCGCTGCATTGCGTGCTGGTGGACGAGGCGCAGTTCCTGGGCAAGGCCCAGGTGTGGCAATTGTCCGACGTGGTCGACCGGCTGCGCATTCCCGTGCTCGCCTACGGCCTGCGCACGGATTTTCGCGGCGAACCGTTCGAAGGCAGCTTGTACCTGCTTGCCTGGGCGGACGAACTGGCCGAGATCAAGACCATCTGCCACAGCGGCAAGAAGGCGACGATGGTGGTGCGCGTGGACGAGCGCGGTCGTGCCGTCACCGCAGGGCCGCAGGTAGAAATCGGCGGCAACGAGCGCTACGTCTCGGTGAGTCGCGTCGAGTTCAAGAAGATCGTGCGCGGCGAGGGTCGGATGGAATTGCAGCAGTCAACCTTGCCGCTCGAAGAAAAGAAATGACTCAGCGCTGGCAGCGCGGGCAATAGAAGGTATTGCGCTGGCCCAGCACGACGGCGCGGATAGTCGTGCCGCAGACTTTGCAGGGCTCGTCGGCGCGGCCGTAGACGAACAGTTCCTGCTCGAAATAACCGGGTGCGCCATCCGGAGCGAGGAAATCGCGCAGCGTCGTGCCGCCCCGCGTGATGGCATGGGCGAGGATGCGTTTGACCTGCTGCGCCAGCCGCGCGTAACGCGCGCGCGACACGGCACCGGCGGCGCGCTGCGGATGGATGCCCGCCGCAAACAGCGCCTCCGCGGCGTAGATGTTGCCGACGCCGACGACGACATGCTGATCCATCAGGAAGGATTTCACCGGCGCGCTGCGACCGCGTGAGGCGCGCCACAGATGATCGCCGTCGAAATCCTCAGCGAGCGGCTCCGGGCCGAGTCCGGTCAGCAGCGGATGCGTGGCGCCCGGTTTCTGCCAGAGCATGCAGCCAAAGCGGCGCGGATCGGTGAAGCGCAGGATGCGGCCCGACGACAGCCGCCAATCGACGTGGTCATGCGGGCCGGGCGCCGCATCGGCGCGCAGAATCCGCAACGAACCGGACATGCCCAGATGCAACAACGCGGAACCGGTAGCGGTATGCGCCAGAATATACTTTGCGCGTCTTTCCACATTTTCTATCTTTTGTCCCGGCAGGGCGTGGCGCAAGGCGGCGGGAATCGGCCAGCGCAGGCGCGGCTGACGCACGATCAATTCGATCACGCGGCGGCCGACGAGATGCGGCGCGATCCCGCGGACTGTTGTCTCGACTTCGGGCAATTCAGGCATAACCCGCCTCAAAATCTGCTGCGCTCGGCATTTAGCGTTCCGGCGGTGCTCGGAATCCTCATGTACACCGCACGTACACTCCGGTTCCTGCGCTCCGGCGAAACGCAAACTGCCTTCGCTCGCGACGATTTTGCGACAGGTTCCATCATCTTGCTGCCTTCGGATCTAGCAGCTCGCTCTCCGGCGCTTCCAGCAAGCGCGCACTGAAGCGGTCCGGCACGCGCAGCAGTTGATCGCCCACGCGCACATAGCGATCGTGATCGATGGGGTCTTCGCCGCCGATATCGATGCGCGTGGCGTCGGCGACGACGGTGATCTGCGGCGGATCGAGCCCGAGCTTGGCCGCAACGTATCCCGCCATGGTCGCACGTGTGCGTACCGGCGCATTCACGACGGCGAGCAGGCGCGCGACCGCTTCGGGATTCGCCGCCGCGGCATACGGTTTGCGCATTCGCCAGGAACCGTCGACGCGTTCGAACACGCGTGCAGTGCAGGACTGGCAGCGGATTTCCAGGCGCGTCACCCGCGCCGGATCGAGCGCTGTCACGGGCTGCGGTGCCAGGTCGCGCTCGCGAACGAGTTCGGCATAGACCGCCGCGCCGAGGACGACGACGGCCAGCGCAAGAAAAAATATACTGCGTGTGGTTTTGCGCATGCTCAGGAGCGACGGCGACGCCACCAAATCAAGCTGCCGACAAACGCGAGCACAAGCGGCAGTCCGGCCAGAAAACCGAGGCCGATGACGCCGAGTTCGGTTTGCGACAGATGCAGTTGCCGGTCGGGCGCGCCCTTGTCGGGAATCTGGATCAGCGCGTCGTCCTGCAACAGCCAGTCG
>JAJXWU010000187.1 GCA_021781425.1 Pseudomonadota bacterium | reverse complement strand
GCGTTTCACGGCGAGCGGCCCGGTCGCGCTCTTGCCGCTGGCGCAGGGCCGCGCCGGCGTGGTGCTGACCGTGCCGACGCAACAGGCCGACCGCGTTGCCGCACTGGACGACGCCGGATTCATCGCCCTGTTGCACGAACGCTTCGGCTGGCGCCTGGGCCGTTTGTCGCGACCCGGCCGGCGTGTGTCGTACCCCTTGCGCCGGCTATATGCGCGGCAGATCGTGGCGCCGCGCACGGTGCTGGTCGGCAATGCCGCACAAACCCTGCATCCGATCGGCGCCCAGGGTTTCAACCTTGGCTTGCGCGACGCGCTGACCCTGGCCGAGTTGCTGGTCGATGCGCAAAGCGATCCCGGTGATCCGGCACTGTTGGCGGAATATGCCGCGTGCCGGGGTGAGGATCGCGAGGGCACGGCGGCGGGCAGCGATGCCCTGGCACGCTGGACCGCCGACGACTCCCTGCCGCTGAAGTTGCTGCGCAGCGTCGGCTTGCTCGCGCTGGATCGCATCGCGCCGTTGCAAGCGGCGCTGGCACGGCGCGGCATGGGATTCCGTGGCCGGGTGCCGAGGCTGGCGCTGAGCCCATGAACACGTTCGACGTCGCCGTGGTCGGGGCAGGCATGGTCGGCGCGGCGCTGGCGCTCGCGCTCGCGCGCGAAGGTTTCGACGTCGCCGTGATCGAGCCGCGCGCACCGAAAGCGTGGAATGCGCGCGACGACGTCGATCTGCGCGTCGTCGCGCTGGCGCTGTCGTCCGTCGACCTGTTCGGACGCCTGGACGCCTGGAAGGAAATTTCCGCCGCGCGCGCCAGCGCCTACCGGCACATGCGCGTATGGGATGCGCTGGCCCCCGGAGCATTGAAATTCGATGCGGCCGACGCGGGCCGCACCGCGCTCGGCTGGATCGTCGAGAACCGCCTGATCCAGTCCGTGCTGTGGCAGGCCTTGCAGCGCGAGGCGCGAATCACGCTGCATTGTCCGGCCAGGGTCACCGCAACGGATGCAACCGGCGACCGGCGCACGTTGGCGCTCGACGATGGCTCCGTCGTCTGCGCGAAGCTCGTCGTTGCCGCCGACGGCGCCGATTCGCCGCTGCGCGGCCTGCTCGGCATCGCCGCGCGCGAACGCGATTACGGCCAGTGCGCCGTCGTCGCGCATGTCGCGACCGAGCGCGCGCATGAAGCAACCGCATGGCAGCGCTTCCTGCCGGGTGCGACGCTTGCCTTCCTGCCGCTGGCGGACGGGCGCTGTTCCATCGTTTGGTCGGCGCCGGACGCCGAAGCGGCGCGGCTGCTTGCACTGGACGACGATTCATTCCGTGCCGAACTCGGCGCCGCCTTCGATTTCCGCCTGGGCAGAATCACGGCGACAACGCCGCGCGCGTCGTTTCCGCTACGCATGCAGCTTGCCGATCGCTATATCGCGCCGCGCTTTGCCCTTATCGGCGACGCCGCGCACGCGGTGCATCCCTTGGCCGGGCAGGGCGTGAACCTCGGTTTGCGCGATGTCGAGGAATTGCGCAGCGTCTTGGTCGAAGCGCGCGAGGCCAGGCGCGACATCGCGGCGGAATCGCTGCTGCGCCGCTACGAACGGCGCCGGCGCAGCGACAACACGCTGTCCGCGCATGCCTTCGACGCGATCCAGCGCGCGTTCGGCAGCGCCGCCATGCCGGTTGCGGCGTTTCGCGGTACGGGATTGGCGCTCGTCGACGCAATCGCGCCGCTCAAGCGGATGTTCGCCGCGCACGCGGCGGGGCGCTAGTCGAAACGCAGTTGCAAGCGCGGCGCGATTTGCAGTTCGCGTCGCGGCTCGCGTACGGGCTTGACGGCATCAAGCTCAGCGATCATTTCGAGCACGACATTGCGCTCGCTCGCGATGCGGGCGAACAACACGTCCGCGGCAACGCCGGCAAAGCGCGACGGCAGGCAGTAAGTCACGCTGACCGGTTGCCAATCTCCCCGGTAGCCGTAATCGGCGCGCCAATAGTACGGCTGGGAGAAATAACCGAAGCTACCCGAAAAATAGCCACGCACGTGCGTCGGATCTTCCCAGGCGTCGTCGCTGGCTCCGTGCGGAACGCGGATCCATGCCTTGGCGCCGGGCTTGGCGATGCGATGCAATTCCTGCATCAACGCCAGGCAATTCGGCACATGCTCGATCACATGCGCGAGCAGAAACTCGTCGACCTGGCCGTCCGCGAACGGCAGCGGCGTCGTTGCGCAATCATTGAGATTGGCCACGACGTCCACGCCCGGCAGCGCCATCCAGTCGACATTGGTCCAGTCGTGCAGGATATTGCGCCCGCAGCCGAGATTGAGTCGCAATGGCGGCGGACTATCTTGGATCATCCGCTCTTCTCCCCCGCGCGCCATGCCACCCAGGCACCGATCAGCGCCGACAGGTACGGGATCGCCTGTGCGGACAGGATGGCGATCCACAGCTTGCCTTCCAGGTAGTTGATGCCGACCGCGTGCAGCATCCCGAAGATGCCGAGTGCGATGGCGCTGAAGATCAGCAGCTCTTCGCGCACGGAGGCGAACGGATTCGGGCGCTTGCCGATGCGGCGGCTCTTGGCGGTGCGCACGAATTCGCCCTGTTTTTTCCACAGGCCGAGGTAGATGCCGCGCGCGATCGCGTGGGAAAGGCCCATGCTGGCGATGGACGCGGCGAGGGTGTCCTTCCACGAACAGGGCACGCGCGCGCGATAGAGCCAGATGCCGATCACGGCCTTGAACACGAAGAAGCCGAGGATCGGGTAGATGAACAGATCCAGCGGCAGATTGAAGTATTCCGGAAGACCGATCATGCCCGCGGTCCAGAGCAGGGCCAGCAGGGTAAACGCCAAGTGCAGGGCGTCGGCGAACCACGAGAACCAGCCGGTCAGGAAGTGGAAGCGCTGGCCCCAGGTCAGCGGACCGCGTTCG
>JAJXWU010000256.1 GCA_021781425.1 Pseudomonadota bacterium | reverse complement strand
CTGGCGCTGCCGCTGCCGCAGGATCTGCCGCTGCGCTGGGTGCTGTCGATAAATGGTCTGGCTCTGCTCGTGCTCGGCGTGCTGTGGGGGCCGCTCATCGGCTGGTGCTACCGCGCGTTCGGCCTGTAACGCGGTTGCGCAAAACGCTCGCACTCCGCTAGAATACGCGTTCCCCTGGTGCGGGGTGGAGCAGTCTGGCAGCTCGTCGGGCTCATAACCCGAAGGTCGCAGGTTCAAATCCTGCCCCCGCTACCAACGTAATTGAAAAGTGCGGACAGGATGTCCGCTTTGTGATTCACGCAATCAGGGAAGATTGCAAAGGTAACTCACCACATGCGCAGGATGCGCGTAGCCGATGTTTGGATGCGAGACAACGGCGGACCAGGAAAGGCCCTTGCGGCCTTTTTTTGTACCCGCGAAAAACCATGTTCAACCGGGAATTGACCCAATTGCTGATGCCGGTGGTGACCGATCTGGGCATGGAATGCCTCGGCGTCGAATACAGTCCGTCGCAGGGCAATGGACTGGTACGCGTGTACATCGACGCAGCGGGTCGTGCGGTTACGGTGGACGATTGCGAGGCGGTCAGCCGCCAGGTGGCGGCGACGCTCGACGTGAACGATCCGATCCCTGGACGCTACACGCTGGAAGTATCGTCGCCGGGACTGGATCGCCCGTTGTATACGTCGGCGCAGTTCGCACGATTCGCCGGACGGGCGGCGAAGGTGGAAGTGAATCTCGCCATCGCCGGACGCCGGCGTTTCCAGGGAATCATCCTGGGCGTGGAAGGCGAGGACGTGGTGTTGGAACAGGATGGAACGCCGGTGCGCATCGCGCACGGCAACATCCACAAGGCCAAGCTGGTGCCGCAGTACGAGGAACCGGCGGGCAGGCCGGGAAAGGCAAAAAGAGCAAAGCATTTGCAATGAGAATCGAACAATGAGCAAAGACTTACTTCTGGTCGTGGATGCCGTCGCCAATGAAAAGGGCGTCGACAAGAACGTCATCTTCGAGGCGATGGAAGCGGCGCTCGCTTCCGCGGCGAAAAAGCTCTATTCGAACGAGGATGTCGCCACGCGCGTATCCATCGATCAGCACAGCGGCGACTACGAGACCTTCCGTCGCTGGGAGGTGGTGGCCGACGACGTGGTGATGGAGTCGCCGGATCGCCAGTTGCGCCTGATGGACGCGGTCGACACGCATCCAGACATCCAGGTCGGCGAGTTCATCGAGGAGCCGATCGATAACCCCGATTTCGGCCGTATCTCGGCGCAGGCGGCCAAGCAGGTTATCGTGCAGCGCGTGCGCGAAGCCGAGCGCGCGCAGGTCGTGGATGCGTACAAGGACCGCATTGGCGAGTTGCTCACCGGCGTGGTCAAGCGCGTTGAGCGTGGCAGCATTTATCTCGATCTTGGCGGCAACGCCGAGGCCTATATTCCGCGCGACAAGGCGATCCCGCGCGAAGCGGTGCGCGCCGGCGATCGCGTGCGCGGTTATCTCTTCGAAGTACGTCCGGAACCGCGCGGGCCGCAGTTGTTCGTGTCGCGCACCGCGCCCGAATTCATGATGGAGCTGTTCAAGCTCGAAGTGCCGGAAGTCGGACAGGGCCTGGTCGAGATCAAGGGCGCCGCGCGCGACCCGGGCGACCGCGCCAAGATTGCCGTGCTCGCGCACGACAACCGTACCGACCCGATCGGCGCCTGCATCGGTATGCGCGGCTCGCGCGTGCAGGCGGTGTCGAACGAGCTCAACGGCGAGCGCATCGACATCGTGCTGTGGAACGACAATTCAGCGCAGTTCGTGATCAACGCGATGGCACCGGCCGAAGTGCAGTCGATCATCATGGATGAGGAAAAGCACTCGATGGACATCGCCGTGGCCGAGGACAAGCTCTCGCAGGCGATCGGCCGTGGCGGCCAGAACGTGCGTCTGGCGAGCAAACTCACCGGTTGGCAGCTCAACGTGATGACCCAGGACCAGGTCGCGCTGAAATCCGAAGCCGAGCAGGAAGCCGCACGCACGCTGTTCCAGGACAAACTTGAAGTCGATGCAGAAATCGCCGGCATCCTCGTGCAGGAAGGCTTCACCACGGTCGAGGAAATCGCCTATGTGCCGACTGGCGAACTGCTCGCCATCGAGGGCTTCGACGAGAACATCGTCGAGGAGTTGCGCGCGCGCGCGCGCGATGCGCTGCTGACCGAGGCGCTGGCGGTCGAGGAAGACATCGAGGAAAACAAGCCGGCCGAGGATTTGCTCGCGGTCGATGGCATGGACGAAACCACTGCCTTCGCACTGGCCGAACACGGCGTCGTCGCGCGCGAGAATCTCGCCGATCTCGCCACCGACGAACTGATGGAATTCGCCATCGATGGCATGGATGAGAACCGTGCGGGCGCACTGATCATGGCGGCGCGCGCCGGACACGCGGCCTGAGTCCGGATGCAACCCCCACGCGCGATACGCTCACGGAGAACCACATCATGTCGGACGTAACCATCAAGCAACTCGCCGTCGTTCTCGGTATGAGCGTGGACAAGCTGCTGATCCAGCTCGACGAGGCCGGCATGAAGTTCTCCAACCCGGATCAGGTCGTATCCAGTACGCAGAAGGTGAAGCTGCTGGGCTTCCTGCGGCGCACGCACGGCAAGGGCGAGAAGGCCGCCGACGAGGATTCGGCGCCGCGCCAGATCACGCTCAAGCGCAAGACCTTGAGCGAGCTGACGGTGAATCAGGGCGCCGCGCGCGGCAAGACGGTGAACGTGGAAGTGCGCGCCAAGCGTACCTACGTCAAGCGCAGCACCGTGGTGGAGGCGCAGGAAGTCGGCGCCGAGCGCGAGGATGCGTTGAAGAAGCTGCAGGTATCGCAGGCCAGGAATCAGGCCGAGCAGGCCGCGCTCAAGGCCCAGGATCTGCGCCGCCAGGAAGAAGAAGCGAAATTGCGCGCGGCCGCCGAGGAAGCGCGGCGTGCCGCGGACGAGGCGCGCCAGCGCGTCGAGACCGAAACCAAGCGTCCGGAGGATGCGCCGAAAAAGGCGGAAAAGCCGGCCAAGGAAGAACGCCCGGCGCCGCGTCGCCCGCACGAAGCGCGTCCGGATCGCGGCCGTGGCGAACCGGACAATGCGCCGCATCGGCACGCCAAGGCCAAGCACGGCTCGCATCAAATGCCCGTGGAAGGCGATGTCGAAGGCGGCCCGCGATATTTCGGGGCCGAGCTGCATTTGTCCGACGAAGGCCACGCGCGCCGCGGCGCGGTCAAGAAAAAACCGCGCAAACAGGCCGAACCCATGCGCGGCGGTTCGGCCGCGCACGCGTTTTCAAAACCGGTCGCGCCGATGGTGCGCGAAGTGCCGCTGGGCGAATCGATCCTGGTGTCCGATCTTGCTTCGAGGATGGCCGTAAAGGGCGCCGATGTGGTCAAGACGCTGTTCAAGATGGGCGTGATGGCCACCATCAATCAGGTGATCGATCACGATACGGCGGTGCTGGTAGTCGAAGAATTCGGTCACAGCGCGGTGCAGGCGCAGGAAAAAACCGCCGAGACGACGCTGGCGAAAGTCGAGGTGCAGGGTAATAAGGAACCGCGGCCGCCGGTGGTCACCATCATGGGCCATGTCGATCATGGCAAGACTTCGTTGCTCGATTACATCCGCCGCACCAAAGTCGCGGCGGGCGAGGCCGGCGGCATCACCCAGCATATCGGCGCCTATCACGTGAAGACCGACAAGGGCGTGATCAGCTTCCTCGATACGCCGGGCCATGCCGCGTTCACCGCGATGCGCGCGCGCGGGGCCAAGCTCACCGACATCGTCGTGATCGTAGTAGCCGCCGACGACGGCGTGATGCCGCAAACGATCGAGGCGATCCAGCACGCCAAGGCGGCGAACGTGCCGCTGATCGTGGCAGTCAACAAGATGGACAAGCCCGAGGCGAATCCGGATCGGGTCAAGCAGGACATGATCCAGCACGAAGTCGTGTCGGAGGATTTTGGCGGCGACACGCAGTTCGTGCCGGTGTCGGCCAAGACCGGCGACGGCGTCGACAAGTTGCTCGACGCGATCCTGCTGCAGGCCGAAGTGATGGATCTCCAGGCGGTCAAGGATGGCCTCGCCACCGGCGTCGTCGTGGAATCCAGCCTGGACAAAGGCCGCGGCCCGGTCGCCACCGTGCTGGTCCAGCAGGGCACGCTGAAGAAGGGCGATTTTCTCGTCTGCGGCGTCGAGTACGGCCGCGTGCGCGCGATGTTCGATGAGAGCGGACGATCGGTCGAAGCCGCCGGGCCGTCGATTCCGGTGCAGGTGCTCGGCCTTTCCGGCGTACCCAATGCCGGCGACGATTTCGTCGTGGTCGAGGACGAACGTCTGGCCAAGCAGGTGGCGTCCGAGCGCGAAGCCAAACGTCGCGATACGCGCCTGACGAAAACGGCAATCCGCAGCATGGAAGACGTCATATCCACAATGGGTCAGGGCGACGAACAGCGTGTGTTGAACCTCGTGGTCAAGGCCGACGTGCAAGGTTCGGTCGAAGCCCTGCGCGATTCGCTCACCGCGATCGGCAACGACAGGGTTAAGGTAAACGTGATCGCTTCCGGCGTCGGCGGCATCACCGAATCCGACGCCACGTTGGCGGTTGCTTCAAAAGCGGTAGTCATCGGCTTCAACGTGCGCGCCGACGCCACCGCGCGCAAGGTTCTGGAAACCAACGGCGTCGACCTGCGCTATTTCTCGATCATCTACGACGTGATCGACCAGGTTAAGCAAGTGGCCACTGGCCTGCTCGGCATGGAGGTGCGCGAGGAGATCATCGGCACCGCCCAGGTACGCGACGTGTTCCGCTCGTCCAAGTTCGGCGCGATCGCCGGCTGCATGGTGATCGAGGGCGTGGTCAAGCGCCACAAGCCGATCCGCGTGCTGCGCGACAACACCGTCATCTTCCAGGGTGAACTCGAATCGCTGCGCCGCTTCAAGGAAAACGTCGACGAAGTGCGCAACGGCATGGAATGCGGCATTGGCGTCAAGCAATACAACGACGTCAAGCCGGGGGACCAGATCGAGTGTTATGAGCGTATCGAGGTGGCACGGACACTCTGATGCCAGCGCGCAGTTTCACTCGCTCCGATCGCCTGTCCGCCGAACTGCGCCGCCTCGTCGGCACGCTGGTGCACGATGCGGTGCGCGATAACGCGCTGCCGTCGATGAGTGTGTCGGACGTCGAAGTCACCAAGGACTTCGACGTGGCCACGATCTACGTCACCGCCCTGGTGGCGGATCAGGCGCAAGATGGCGTGAAGGCGCTCAAGGCGATGGCCAAAGATTTGCGCATGACGCTTTCGAAGACCATGCGCGTACGCCGCGTGCCGGAACTGCGTTTCCGTTACGACGATTCGGTGGATCGCGGCGAGCGTATCGAAGCCTTGTTGCGCGGGGAAAAGTGAAGCCATCTGCGCGTGCCGTTTCCGGCATCCTGCTCCTCGACAAGCCAGCAGGAATAAGCTCCAACCGCGCGTTGCAGTTGACAAAACGCCTTTACGGCGCAGCCAAGGCCGGGCACACCGGCAGCCTGGATCCGCTCGCTACCGGACTCTTGCCGATCTGTTTTGGCGAGGCGACCAAGGTCGCGGGCTACCTGCTCGGTGCGCGCAAGGCTTATACCGCCGCATGCCGGCTCGGCACGACCACGACGACCGACGATGCCGAAGGCGAGATCGTCCGGGCGCGATCGGTTCCCGAACTGGACGCGGCCGCGATCGAATCGGCGCTGTCCGGTTTGCGCGGACGCAGCGTACAGATCCCGCCGGCCTATTCGGCGATCAAGCAGGGCGGCGTGGCGTTGTACAAGCGTGCGCGACGCGGCGAGGACGTTCTGGCGCCACCGCGCGAAGTCGAAGTCCACCGGCTGGAACTGGAAAACCGCGACGGTGATGTCCTGCATTTGCACGTCGAATGCGGCTCCGGCACCTATGTGCGCAGCCTCGCCAGAGACCTTGGCGAGCGCCTGGGTTGCGGCGCGCATCTGACCGCGTTGCGGCGGGAGTGGGTAGAGCCGTTCCGGGAACAGGTCATGCACACGCTGGACGAACTCGAGCGCGTCTCCGCCGCCGGTGGAACCGCCGCGCTGGATTGCCTGCTGCTGCCGGTAGAAGCGGGCGTCGGCGCGCTGCCGGCGCTGCCTCTGGATGCGGAACAGGTCAGGCGTCTGCGCCACGGTCAGCGTTTTGCGATGCCCGACCTTGGACCCATGCCATTGTGCCGGGCGCTGGATGGGCAGGGGCGGCTGGTCGCGCTCGTACGACTCGATCCGGATGGCACCGTTGCCGTTGTCCGGGGTTTTGCCGCTGCGGAATGAGTCGATTTCCCGCGAGCCGGAAATTCCGGTTACAATAAGCGGCTTTTTCCACCCCGGGACACGTCTCGGGTTCTGACGCGGGTCGCGCTCGATCCATCGGATCTGGCTGATTCGCGCCGTACGCAACAGCAAAGGTAAATCACATCATGTCGCTTTCCACCGAACAAACCGGCAAGGTTATCGCGGACTATCGCCGCGCGCCCAACGACACCGGCTCGCCGGAAGTGCAGGTCGCGCTGCTGTCCGCGCGCATCGAGCACCTGTCACAGCATTTTGCCCAGCACGAGAAGGACCACCACTCGCGCCGCGGCCTGCTCAAGATGGTCAACCAGCGCCGCCGGCTGCTGGCTTACCTGAAGCAATCGGATTCCGGCCGCTATCAGACTCTGATCGAGCGTCTGGGCCTGCGTAGGTAATCGGGAAAAATCATGGCGAAGATAAGCAAGTCGTTCCAGTACGGAAATCGTCAGGTCACGCTGGAGACGGGCGAAATCGCCCGCCAGGCGTCCGGCGCGGTCATGGTCTCGGTGGACGGCACCGTCGTGCTCGTCACTGCGGTCGCGGCGGCCAAGGCGAAGGAAGGTCAGGATTTCTTCCCGCTCACCGTCGACTATGTCGAGAAGTTCTATTCCGCCGGACGCATTCCCGGCGGCTTCTTCAAGCGCGAAGGCCGGCCGACCGAGAAGGAGACGCTCACGTCGCGTCTGATCGACCGTCCGGTGCGTCCGTTGTTTCCGGAGGAGTACAAGAACGAAGTGCAGGTCATCGCACAGGTCGTCTCGCTCAATCCCGAAGTCGACGGTGACATTCCGGCAATGATCGGTGCTTCGGCCGCGCTGTCGCTGGCCGGGATACCGTTCAAGGGCCCGATCGGCGCGGCACGTGTGGGTTTTGCCAACGGCAAGTACCTGCTCAATCCGACCAAGACCGAACTTCAGGCTTCGGATCTCGACCTGGTGGTTGCCGGTACCGCCAACGCGGTGCTGATGGTCGAGTCCGAGGCCAAGCTGCTCAGCGAAGATGTCATGCTCGGCGCGGTCACGTTCGGCCACCGCGAGCTGCAGAAGGTGATCAACGCGATCAACGAACTCACGGTCGAAGCAGGCACCAAGCCCTCGGCTTGGACGGCTCCGGCGAAGAACACGGCCATGATCGCCGCGCTCGAGGAATGCATCGGCGGCAAGCTCGCCGAGGCGTTCAAGGTGCGCGACAAATTGCAGCGCCGCGACGCCATCGCCGCGATCAAGCAGGATGTCTTGCAATCGCTTGCCGCACGCGCCGAAGCCGAGAAGTGGGCAGCCGCGGACATGGCCAAGGAATTCGGCGAACTCGAATATCGCACGCTGCGCGATGCCGTGCTCGACACCAAGGTGCGCATCGACGGCCGCGCGCTCGATGGCATTCGCCCGATCACGGTGCGCGTGGGCGTGCTGCCGCGCACGCACGGCTCGGCGCTGTTCACCCGCGGCGAGACGCAGGCGCTGGTGGCGATCACGCTCGGCACTGCGCGCGACGCGCAAATCATCGATGCGCCGGAAGGCGAGTCCAAGGATCCCTTCCTGTTTCACTACAACTTCCCGCCGTTCTCGGTGGGAGAATGCGGCCGTTTCGGCGCGCCCAAGCGCCGCGAAATCGGTCATGGCCGCCTCGCCAAGCGCGGTGTCCAGGCGGTCAAGCCGGCCATTGAGGCGTTCCCGTACGTGGTGCGCGTGGTCAGCGAGATCACCGAATCGAACGGCTCCTCGTCGATGGCTTCGGTGTGCGGATCCTCCCTCGCCATGATGGACGCCGGCGTGCCGCTCAAGGCTCCGGTCGCCGGCATCGCGATGGGATTGGTGAAGGAAGGCGACAGGTTCGTTGTGCTGTCCGACATCCTCGGCGACGAGGATCACCTCGGCGACATGGACTTCAAGGTCGCCGGTTCCGCCGACGGCATCAGCGCGCTGCAGATGGACATCAAGATCGACGGCATCACCGAGGAAATCATGAAGGTGGCGCTGGCGCAGGCCAGGCAAGGCCGCCTGCACATCCTGGGCGAGATGAACAAGGTGCTTGGCACGCCGCGCATCGAGATGAGCGAATTCGCGCCGCGCCTGATGACGATGAAGATCCATCCGGACAAGATCCGCGAAGTCATCGGCAAGGGTGGCACCACGATTCGCGCGATCACCGAAGAAACCGGCGCGACGATCGATATCAGCGACGACGGCACCATTGTCATCGCTTCGGTCAATCGTGAAGCTGCCAACGCGGCAAAGGCGCGGATCGAGCAGATCGTCTCCGACGTCGAGCCCGGCCGCATCTATGAAGGCAAGGTCGCCAAGCTGATGGACTTCGGCGCGTTCGTCACGATCCTCCCCGGCAAGGACGGACTCGTCCACGTTTCGCAGATTTCCAACGAGCGCGTCGAAAAGGTTTCCGACAAGCTCAAGGAAGGCGACATCGTCAAGGTCAAGGTGCTGGAAGTCGACAAGCAGGGCCGCATCCGCCTGTCGATGAAAGCGGTCGCGGAAGAGGCGCCCGTTGCCTGACATCCCGGCTTTGACCGGTGCGCAAAAAGGCGAGCTTCGGCTCGCCTTTTTCGTTTTTGCAGTGCAGCAAGTACGTGTTAGCATTTGCGCGTACGCGGAGATCGGCATGGCCGGGAAAAAACCGACGCAGGACTGGATGGCCGACTGGCAGGCGCTGCAGAAGCAGTATTGGAGCGCATGGCAGGACGCAACGCGCAATGCGGCCGGCGTCGCGCCCGATCCGGCGCTCCCCTGGCACGAAGGCCTGGAGCAGTGGTCGCGTCAGTTCGCCAATTCCGGCAAGCAGAACGAGACCGCCGAGCGCCTGCTCGGCAGCGCCAAGGCCTACGTCGCGCTGATGCAATCGATGCTCGCCGTTGCGGCGGGCAAGGATGCCGGCGCCGGCGTGCAGGCGGCGTGGGCGCAGGCAATGCGCGATGGCTTCGATCTGCCGGGCGTGGATGCGGCCTTCGTGAACAATCCGCTCGCGGCGATGCTGCAAGCATTGCGTGGTCCGGGCGCACAGGGTTTCGGCGAATTGCCGCAAGCCTTTGCGCCGTTCCTCGCGCAGGCAAAGCAGGAAGGCATGTCCTGGCTTAACGCGCCGGCGTTCGGCTATGCGCGCGAGCATCAGCAACGCATGCAGAAGGCGGCGGCAGCCTTCGCGCAGTTTCAGGACGCCGTAGGCAAGTACAACGCGCTGATGCTCAAGTCGAGCCAGCGCAGCTTCGCGATATTCGAGAACAAGCTGGTCGAACGCAGCGAGCCCGGGCGTCAGATCGACAGCTTGCGCGGCCTGTACGATCTGTGGGTGGATGCGGCCGAGGAAGCCTACGCCGAAATCGCGCTGTCGGATGAGTTCCGCAAGGTGTACGGCGATGTCGTCAACGCGCAAATGCGCGTGCGTGCGCATGTGCAGGCCGAGGTGGAACGGCTCGGCTCGGAGCTGGGCATTCCCACGCGCAGCGAACTCGATTCCGTGCACAAGCGTCTGCATGGACTGCGCCGCGACGGCGCCGGCGCTCGCATCGCCGGACTGGAACGCGAGCTCGGATCGGTGCGGGCTGAATTGGCGGCCCTGAAGAAGGCTGCGTCGCGTCCGCTCGCGCCGCACAAGATTTCCGTGCCGTCTGCGAAGACGGCCAAACGCAAACGCTGAAGGCGCCAAATGGGACCGATCTGGATCGAACCGCAAAAGGCGCTGGAGGAAGCGCAGCGCTTCAACCGCAAACTCGCGGCTGGCCTGTCCAGCCTGCGCGCGCTGGATGAAGTGAACTACGGCGCCACGGCCAAGGAAGAGGTGTACCGCGAGGACAAGCTCGTGCTGTACCGCTTCCGCGGCGACAAGGCGCCGACGGCGAAAGTGCCGATCCTGATCGCCTATGCTCTGGTCAACCGACCCTATATGGTCGATTTGCAGGACGACCGCTCGCTGGTGCGCAACCTGCTTGCGCGCGGCGAAGACGTGTACCTGATCGACTGGGGTTATCCAGATCCTTCCGACCGTTATCTCACGCTCGACGACTACATCAACGGCTACATCGACCGCTGCGTCGATGTCGTCGCGCGGCGGCACAAGCGCGATGCGATCAATCTGCTCGGCATCTGTCAGGGAGGTGCGTTCAGCCTGTGCTATGCATCCACGCACGCGGACAAGATCCGCAATCTCATCACCATGGTCACGCCGGTGGATTTCCACACGCCGGACAACATGCTCTCGCACTGGACGCGCGGCATGGATGTGGACCTGTTCGTGGATACGCTCGGCAACGTGCCGGCGGATCTGATGAACTGGTGCTACCTCACGTTGAAGCCGGTGCGGCTGTTCCAGCAGAAGTACATCGGTCTGGTCGATATCCTCGACGACAAGATCGAACTGGAGAATTTCCTGCGCATGGAAAAATGGATTTTCGACAGCCCCGATCAGGCCGGTGAGGCGTTCCGCCAGTTCATCAAGGATTTCTATCAGGCCAACAAGCTGGTCAATGGCGGCCTGAAGATCGGCGACAAGGACGTGAGTTTGAAAAACATCCGGATGCCGGTGCTCAACATCTTCGCCGAGCAGGATCATCTGGTGCCGCCGTCGGCTTCGCGCCCGCTGCGGCAGCACGTCGGCACCAGGGATTACACCGAGCTTGCGTTCAAGGGCGGCCACATCGGCATCTACGTGTCCGGCCGCGCCCAGCGCGAAGTGCCGGGGGCGATACACGAGTGGCTAGCTGCCCGCGCTTGAACCCCTGGATAACCTGCGGCGCTCGGCATCTCGCGCGCCACGCAGCGCTCGACTCACCCTCATTTACTCGACTGTGAACTCCGGTTCCTGCGCGCTGGCGGCCCGCGATCTACCGTCGCTCGCGATGGTTCTCCAGGGGTTCAAAACCAGGCGTCGCATTTGAGCAGACTGTGGAGAATCGAATGAACGAAGTCCTGTTCCATTTCAACCACGTCGTCGTCACGCCGTGGAAACTGATCGGCTACCTCGGCGTATTCCTGTTCACCGCGCGCTGGTTCGTGCAGTTGTACGCGACCAAGAAACTGCGCCGGGTGGTCATGCCGGCCGCGTTCTGGTGGCTGTCGATCACCGGCAGCGTGCTGCTGCTTTCCTATTTCACATTCGGCAAGAACGATTCGGTCGGCGTTCTCTCCAACCTGTTTCCGGTCTTCGTTTCGATTTACAACCTCGCCACCCACCTGCGTGAGCACAAGCCGGAAACCATAGTGCCGGGCGGCTCGGAAGAAAATTGAAGCGCCCGGACGATATCTAATCCGGGTCGTAGTCCAGGTTTGCCGACAGCCATCGTTCGGCTTCCTGTAATGACCAACCCTTGCGTCGGGCGTAATCCTCGACCTGATCGCGCGTCAGCTTGCCGACCACAAAATACTGGCTGTCCGGATGGCTGAAATACCAGCCTGAAACCGCTGCGGCCGGGTACATCGCAAACCCTGTGGTGAGTTCGATGCTGGCGTTCTTCGTCGCTTCGAGCAGACGGAACAGCGTCGTCTTTTCCGTGTGGTCGGGGCAGGCCGGATAGCCAGGCGCCGGGCGGATACCACGATATTGTTCGGCGATCAGCGCCTCGTGGTCGA
>JAJXWU010000094.1 GCA_021781425.1 Pseudomonadota bacterium | reverse complement strand
TTCCGGGACCTGAGCGGTTTGCCGGGCGCGGTCGAATATTCGCCAGTGGACCTGGAAGCGTTTCGCCCGCGCCAATCGCCGTCGGAATCGCATCAGCGCGTGCGCGTGGGCCGACTTGGCCGTGCCTATCCCTACAAGTTCCACCCGAATGATCCGGCCTTCTTCCGCGGCCTGCTCGCATGTGGCTACGAAGTACGCTTGCTCGGCGGCAGCGTCATCGCCCCGGCGTTCGCGGGCGAGGCAGCTGTACCGGCCCTG
Source organism: Pseudomonadota bacterium (assembly GCA_021781425.1). Lineage (GTDB taxonomy): Bacteria > Pseudomonadota > Gammaproteobacteria > Xanthomonadales > Rhodanobacteraceae > Rudaea. Next base: position 2,723 of record JAJXWU010000094.1, on the reverse strand, counting down.
CTTGAAGTCGGCGCGCTCGGCGCGGCGACTTTCCTCGACACGCTGGACGTATTCGTCTACCGCAAGCATCCGGGCTGGATCGAAACCGGTGGCACGGTGATCCTCGAAGCGATGGCCAGCGGCTTGCCGGTCGTCGTATTTGCGCAGGATTGTGGTTACGCGGAATTGATTGTCGACGGCGAAAACGGCTTCCTGGTCGACGACGAAGCGGCAGCGATGGCTCGCATCCATCGGATGCGCGACGACCCGGTCTTGCGCTCACGCATCGGCGCCGCCGCGCGAGCGACCATTGTGGATCTGATGCGACGCCAGGAAGCGGACATCGTCCGCTTCTACCTGGAACGCAATTCCGCGTAACCCGTGCCGGTTCAGCGTAACCCGAACAGCTTCATCGCGTCCGCGCGCAACTGCGCCTGGCTGTCAGGCCGCGCGTAGAACATGTGGCCGCCGGCGTATTCCTTTACCCGCACGCGGGCCGGGTCGCCCATTGCCGGCATCTGATCGACGATCAGGACCGAGGCCATGAACGGGCAGGACAGGTCGTCCCAGCCGTGCGCGATCAGAACGTGCAGCCCCGGATCGTTCGCGACCGCTTCGCGCAATTGCTTCACCGAGCCCTGTTGCGCGTCGTTGTCCTCGTGCCACATCCGGTTCACGGCGTAGCTGAGCGCGTTGTAGCGCGCGTCGATTTTCCAGCCGACGATGCGGGTGACGAAATCGACCATCGCCGTGGTGGTCGGCGCGATGATGCCGTTGAGGATGGGGTCGCCGGTCTGCTGGTGCGGCGCGAACGGGAACGGATCCCAGGCGGTGACGTTGGAATCGTAGCGGCTGCCGAGCTTGCCCTCGGCGCGATAGATTTCGCGCAAATAGGCCTGGGTCTCGATGCGTCCGCCCGACCGTTTGACGAACACCGGATCGAGTCCGGTCAGTTCGGTGACTTTCTTGATCATCGCCTCCGTTGCGGCCTGATCGCTGCGGCCCTTCATCAGCGTCTGCGCATAGGTGGTGCGCGTGTAGTCGATGATCGGCGCCATCGCCGCGGCGCTCAGCTTGTGCTCGCGCTCCAGATTCGCGGCGGCGATCGACGGCAGGGTGAGCATCCACGGCAGCGGCGAGACGTTGCCGTCGGAAGAGGCGCCCGGATCGAGGTACGGCGACAGCAGCACCACGCCGTTCATCGCGATGCCGAGCTGGGTTTGCAGGTACTCGGTGATGCGCGGGCCGCGGAACCCACCGTAGCTTTCACCGACCAGATACTTGCGCGACTGCAGACGGTCGTTCTTGACCAGCCAGTCGTAGATGATGCGCGACAGATAGTGGATGTCGCTGTTCGTGCTGTAGAAATCCGTGACGGTCTGCTTGTCGTCGACCAGCGAGCGGCTGAAGCCGGTGCCGACCGGATCGATGAACACGAGATCGGTAAAGCCCAGCCATGTGCCGGGATTGTCGTGTAGTGCCGCCGGATCGGAGGGATTGTCGCCTTCCTCGCCGAAGTTCACCTTTTTCGGGCCGATCGCACCAAAGTTCAGGTACACGGACGAGGCACCCGGGCCGCCGTTGAGCGCGAAGGTGACCGGACGGTCCTTGCCCTCCATCGTGTACGCAGTGAACACGACCTCGGCGATCTTCTTGCCCTTTTCGTCGCGCACCGGCAGCGAGCCGACGGTGGCCGTGTACTTCAGCGTGTGCCCGTCGACCGTCACCGACTGCGCGACGTGCGCATCTTTCGGAAACGGCGGCAGCTCGAAGCCGGAGTGTTCCGGCTTGCCGGCGGTGGGCTTGGCGTGATCTGGTGCGGCCGCATGCACCGTGGAAGCGGACAGCAGCAACGCAAAGGCAAGGGCGGGCAACAGGCGCATGGCGGAAATCCTCGAAAGGCAACTTCGCCAATCTAGCAGAGCCGCCGATGTGTACCCTGTGCAGGAAGGCACGGGTACCGCCGACCCGCGATTGCAATTGCCGCGCCGTTCGGGCCTGATGCGCGCATGCTCAACGTGATCTGGCTAGGCTTCTTCCTCGTCGCCATGCTGGCCGGCCTCGCGCAGTGGCTCCTGGGTGGCCATCCGCAGGTGTTCGGCGCGATGGTCGACAGCCTGTTCGAGATGGCCAAACTGTCGGTCGAGGTGATGATCGTGCTGTTCGGCACGCTGGCCCTGTGGCTGGGGTTTTTGCGCATCGCCGAACGGGCCGGGCTGGTCGAAAAACTCGCGCGCTTCCTCGGTCCGCTGTTTGCGCGGCTGATGCCCGATGTGCCGCGCGGACATCCGGCGATCGGGCTCATCACGCTCAACTTCGCTGCGAACATGCTCGGCATGGACAATGCGGCCACGCCGATCGGCCTGCGCGCGATGCGCGAGTTGCAGACGCTCAATCCCAGCGCCGACACCGCGAGCAATGCGCAGATCCTGTTCCTGGTGCTGCATTCCTCCTCGCTCGTGCTGCTGCCGGTGACGATCTTCATGTACCGCGTGCAGCAAGGAGCGCACGATCCCACACTCGTGTTCCTGCCGATCCTGCTGGCGACCTGCGCCTCGGCGCTGGCAGGGCTGCTCAGCGTTGCTTTTGTACAGAAACTGAAATTGTGGAATCCGGTCGTGCTCGCCTATCTCGGCGGATTCGCGCTGCTGTTCGCCGGCTTTATCGCACTTCTTGCCGCGATGACGCCGACCGCGCTCGCGGCGTTCTCGTCCCTGCTCGGCAACCTCGCCATGCTCGGCATC
>JAJXWU010000110.1 GCA_021781425.1 Pseudomonadota bacterium | reverse complement strand
ACATCGTCTATCACGATGCCGGTCATTTGCTGCCCTTCGGTTCCGCGGCAAATGCGGCGTGCCCGTCCGGCGGTGGCCTGTGCCTGTTCCCGCGTTGGCGTGCCCAGACGTTCGTCAACTGGAATATGGGTCCGTGGGATGCGTCCTGGCGCATGCGCTACATCGGCAAGTTCCGCAACGGTTCGGGACAGGCGTCACAGGATACGTTCCCGGCAGGTACCTGCTATTACGGTTCGTACTGCAACCTTTCCGGGTACCAGTTGCATTACGGCGCAACGACCTACAACGACGTGCAGGCTGGCTACAACATCGAACAGCTCAACACGCGTCTGGATGTCGGCATCGACAACGTGAGCAACAAGCAGCCGCCGTTCCTGTACGCCAACAATACGCTCAATGCCAACACCGATCCCACGGATTTCGATTTGATGGGCCGCTACTACTGGGCTCGTGTGACCGTCAAGTTCTGATCCTGGCTTCAGCGTAAACGCAACCAACCTGAGCCGCGCGAGTTTCTCGCGCGGCTTTTTTTCGATGAATGAAAACACCACCATTCAATCCATCGCAGCCGCACTGCGCGCTGGCGACATCCAACGTGCCGAAAGCCTGAGCCGCGAGGGCCTGGCGCGCGCATCCGACGATGCGGATCTGCTGTTCTCGCTGGCAATGAGCCTGCATCTGCAACGCAAACTCGACGAAGCCTTGGACGCCTACCAGCGCCTGACCGAACTCGTGCCCAACGGCGCCGTGCACTGGAGCAACTACGCGACCGCGCTGACCGATGCCGACCGGCCCGGCGAGGCCGAAGCCGCGTTCCGCCGCGCGATCGAACTCGATCCGCGTGCTGCCGACGTGCGACTGCACTATGGCATTCTGCTGATGAACCAGCGCGACTATCTGGCCGCGCGCGACATGCTGCTCGATGCATACGAGCGCGATCGCGATTCCCCACTCGTGCGCGTGCACGCCGCGCGCGCCTGTTCACTGTGCCACGATTTTCACGGCGTCGAGGATCTGCTCAAGGGCTGGCGCCACTGGCTGCCGCTGCGCGACGACGCCTTGCAGATCGAACTCGCGCGCCTGCTGCTGCTGATGGCCGACGCACCCGGCGCGCATTTGCTGCTGGATGAAATCGTGGCACGTCGTCCGGAACTGCACGACGCGGCGATCCTGCTGGCCAAGGTCGACGAGCGCCTGAACCGCGTGGCCGACGCTGCGGCGCTACTCGACCGAATCGAACGAGCCGACCTCGACGAGACGCAGCGGTGCGAGGCGATGCACACCCGAGCCCTGCTGGCGATTCGCGCCGGTGATGCCGTAGGCGCGCGTGCGCTGCTCGAACAGGCCGGCTCACTGCGCGACAACGATTTCGCCTACTTCTTCGAACTGGCGCGGGCCTGCGACAAACTGCGTGACGCCGACGCCGCGATGCGCGCGCTGGAGCAGGCGCACGCTCGGCAAACCGCGGAATTGCGCATTGCCTCGCCGGCCTGCTTTGCCGCCGATGCCCGGCCGCTACCTGCGGCCATCCTGCACACCAGCGCCGAACAATACGGGCAGTGGCCCATATATCGCGCACCGGAATCGCGCGATTCGCCGGTCTTCATCGTCGGCTTTCCGCGCTCGGGTACGACCATGCTCGAACAGATGCTCGACGCCCACCCGCACCTGCAGTCGATGGACGAGAACCCGTTCTTCGACCGTCTGGCCAGCAAACTGCGCTCGCACGATCCGCGCATTCTCGACGATCTTGCCGTGCTGCGCGAGTACGATTGCGACCAGTTGCGCAAGCGCTACCGGATCATGGCCGCCGAAAGGGTGGCGATCCGGGCGGGCGCGCAATTGGTCGACAAGAACCCCTTCAACATGCTCTGGCTGCCACTGATCCATCGCCTGTTCCCGAAGGCGAAGTACATCCTGTGCCTGCGTCATCCCTGCGATGTGATGTTGAGCTGCTACATGCAGAACTTCCGCTCCAGCATCCTCGGCGCAGCCTGCGAGAACCTGGCACGCCTCGCCGCGGCCTACGTCCAGGCGATGCAATGCTGGCTGCACCACGTCGAGGTATTTCAGCCCGACGTGCTGGTTTCCCGTTACGAGGATCTGGTCGCCGATTTCGAGCCGCGAACACGCCGGATCGCAGATTTCCTTGGGCAGGCGGACGCCGCGCCGATGCTGCGCTTCGATGCGCGTGCGCGCGAAAAAGGCTACATCGCGACACCCAGCTACACCCAGGTGATCGAGCCGGTGAATACCAAGGCGCTCGGCCGTTGGCAGCGCTACCGCGAATGGTTCGAGCCGGTCCTGCCCACGCTGCGTCCGATGCTCGAGCACTGGGGTTATCCGGCCGATCCGGCCTGAACGGGCTTACTCGGCGCCGAACTTTTCCAACTCCGACACGTACGGCGCGTACTGGCGCCAGCGACCGATCGAACGGGTGTAGACCGGCTGGCGCGCCTGCCACAGGCTCGCCGTGCCGATCGCCTCTTGCGCGACATTCGCGCGCGGCGCGGAATCCGCCGGCACACCGATCCATTCGGCGAGCGCGGCGATTTGCGTTTCCGGCTGCGCGACCAACTCCTCGTAGCGCAATTCGCGGATCGCCTGCGGATAGCGCTCGCGCCAATGCGTCATCAGCCGCTCGCAATCGCGCATCACCACGGCAATATCGCCGAAATCATAGGCGTAGCCCTGCACGTCCTCGAGGAAGGATTGCGACCACAACGATAGCGCGGTATCGCGCGCGCCGCGCCGGCAATGCACGATGCGCGCGTTCGGCCACAGCGCCATGATCAGATCCACGTAGCGGAAATTCAGCGGCTGCTTGTCGATGAAGAAACGCGCCTCGCCCGCATCGTCCTGACGCAGTCGTGCCGCATAGATCGCCGAGCAACGTTCGAGCACGGTACGCGACGGATTGCCGGCCAGCACCGGCAATCGCGCCAACTTGGCCAGCCATGGCAACTCGCCACGGTTGCGCACGCTGGTATACCGTGCGAGCAGTTCCGCCACCAAGGTCGTACCCGAGCGTGGCATGCCGACGATGAATACGGGAACGAAGTCTGCCGCATCCAGGCGCTGCGCAAAGGGCTTGGACGACAATCGCGATTCGACCGCCCGCCGCCAGTTCTTGCGCGACCAGGCAGTCTGGCCATGCGCCAGTGCGTTGGCCTTGCGGTAGAAACCAGCCGCCTGCGCGTAATCGCCGATGTCGTCGTACGCCTTGCCGGCAGCGAACAACAACGACGCGCGCGCTTTCTCCGACAGGTCCGTACGCGCAAGGCCGTCGCGGAAAAGGACAAAATCCGGATGTGTCGCGTCCGTGTAGCGTTGTGCGCTCGACAGTCCGTGCGGCGCGTTCCATTCCCAGGCGCGCGCATCGTGCGCGAGCGCGTATTCGTAGTGCTCGCGCGCACGTGCAAATTCGCCGAGTTGCACTTCGAGCATGCCGGCGTAGGCATGCAGGCGCGCATCGGCAGGATGCGCGGCAAGCGCGGTTTCGGCGATACCCGCCGCCGCGCGCTTGCGCCCAGCCTCATCAAGCAGTTCGATCGCGCGGATCGCCAGTTCCGCGTCGTAGGCTGCGTGCGCAAAACAGGCGCCGAGCGCGTCCGCGGCGGCGGCGGCGCGCCCGGCCTCGATCAGGATTTCGGCGAGCGTGAACGCAGCGGCCGCATCGTCGGCCCTGCACGACAGAACGTCACGCAGCAGCTTCTCAGCCTCGGCCTCGCGTCCCGTCTGCCGATGGATACCCGCCAGCGCGCGGCGCAATTCCAGCGACTCCGGATGTTCGGCCAGACCCGCCACGGCGATGCGCGCGGCACCATTCCGGTCGCCGCGCAACACCGCGGCACGCACTTGCTCAAGTGCTTGCATTTCAGCCGACATGCGCGGCGCCTCCCACCGGCGGCAGACCCAAAGCGCTACGCAGCGGATCGAGCAAGGCACCGTAGTCGCCTGCGCGCGCGGTATCGGCACGCAACGGCTGGCGCACCTGCGCAGCGCTGGGCGAACGAACCTCGCGTGCGGTTTCGTGGAAGCGCACACACGGATCCTCGAACGGGAGGCCGCAGAAATCCAGCAGCGCGCGAATGCGCGTTTCCGGATGCGCAATCAGGGCCTCGTAATCGTGCAGGCATACCCGCTGCGGATCGCGCGCCTGCCAGCCCCGAACGCTGCGGTCGAACGCGTGCCAATAGGCGGCGAGATCCGAAAAATCGCGCGTCCAGTCATTGCCTGCAAAATGCTGGCGGTAGCAGGAAAAACAGGTCTCCAGCGGGTCGCGCCGGCACACCACGATGCGCGCGGCCGGCAACATCGCGCGAATCGCGCCAATCTGGATCCAGTTGTTCGGCAGCTTGTCGACGAAGCACTGCTTGCGCTGGCGCCAGCAGGCCGTGCGCTCCAGATAACGCCGGCCCAGCCGCGACCAGTCCGCTGGCGCCAGCGCGCCGGCCCAGCGCGGGAATGCAATACCGTGCCGCTGCGATTCCTCATTCATGGTCAGGGTCAAATCCGGCAATTCGCCGGCGCCTTCGACCCGCGTGTGCGATGCGAGAATTTGTTCGACAAGCGTGGTGCCTGAACGCGGCAGGCCGACCACGAAGATCGCCTCACCACCGAGCGCGGCATCGTCCGCGCCGGACATGGACGCCGATGCGTCGTGCAGGGCCGCCAGTTGCGCTTCGAACGCCGCCGCATCCCATTGTCTGCGCCGGCGCGCGGTCGCATTGGCCTGCGCCAGGGCGTGCAGCGATTCGGCGTAGCGGCCCTGATCGTCCAGTGCGCGTGCCAGGGCAAAACCCATCGCAATGCGATCGTCATCGCCGGCGCGCGGATCGCGCTGCGCGGCGTGCAGCGTCTCGACATCCGCCGTCGCGAGCGGCAATGTCTTGATGTTCGCCAGGCCCCACCACGCCATGCCGGCCCAAGGCTGTGCGGCGAGCACGCGGCGATACTCGGCGGCGGCGGCATCGCTTTGTCCGCCTACTTTGAGCATGTCGGCCAGTTGCGCCCGCGCGGCGGCATGCTGCGGATCGAGCGCTACGGCATGACGCAACGCCGTAGTCGCCTCGGCGTAGCGTACGCAGCGGATCAGCACGATACCCAAGTTGAACCAGGCAGCAACGAGGTTTGGTTGCAGCTCGCAAGCACGGCGCAGCGCGACAATGGCGGGATCGAACTCGCCGGCATCGGCGAGCACGCTGCCGAGCGTGTTGTAGTAGAGCGCGTCATCCGGCCGCTGCGCCAGCGCACGCCGCATCGCGGCGGCGGCCTGAACGTGCTGCCCGCGCAGGCTGAAAATCCCGGCCTCTAGGCGCAGCGCTTCCGGATGCGCCGGATGGCTGGCCAAAGCACCCGCCAGTGCGCGCGCTGCATCGTCCGGACGACCGGCTTCCAGCGCCTGCGCCGTCGCGATGATCGATTGTGCCGCGCCGGGCGAAAGTCCGTGCAGGCGGGAAGAAGATTTCATCCTGCCATCATCGCACGCTGCAGCGGTGCGATGCGACATGCCAACCACCCGTCACTGCTTGCGCAATTGAATATCGCCGCTGAAGGCCTGCACGCTGATATCGGCATCGCCGCCGCCGATCTGCGCCTTCAAACTGCTGCCGGGGCCGTATTCCTTTTCCTGGACGGTGCCGAAATCGCTGTGGATGCTGCCGCTGAAGGTCGAGGCATCGATATGCGCGGATAATGCCGCCGGCAGGTGCAGGCGAATGGAACCGCTCATTGATTCCAGATGCAGGCGCGCGGACACGACGGGCGCGACGGTGATGTCGGCGTCGCCGGAAACGCTGCCGGTATCGAGTTCGCGTACCGCGGCGCACGCGCATTCCATGCTGCCGGACACGGTTTCCAGCTTGATCCGGCCGGCGAGATTCTGCGCGCGGATGTCGCCGCTGACCGTCTGCACGTGCGTCTGCGCGGACGGATTCGGACTCGGCGCATCCAGCTTCACGTCGCCGCTGACGCTGTCGACATCGAGAGCGGGCGCCACGCTGGACAATTCAAGATTGCCGCTGACGCTGCCGACCTTGAGCGATTTTCCAGCCATGTCGGTCACGCGCGCGTCGGCGCTGACAACATTCACATCCAGCGCGGCGGTGCGCGGCACGTGCAGGATCAACACGCTGTCGTGGCGGGGCCCGTCCGAGCCGAACCAACCCGATTCGGCACTTTTCACGCGCAGGCTCAAGCGCTCGGCGCCGCCGGAAATCGCCAGGGTCGACCCGGCGCCGAGCGTGCCTTCCAGCTTCACTTGCGGCTGGTCCCAGCCGGCGATCGTCACCTTGCCGCGCACATTGGCGACATCGATGCGACTGTCCGCGGCGACGGGCCACGCCGAATCGAGCGGTTTGGCGGCGTCACCCGCGGAGATGTCGCTGTAGGTTGCGGCGGGAGGGGCAGCCGGCGCCGATCCGGTACCGGCGAGCAATGTGCACAATGTTGCAATGCGGACAAAACTGATTTTCATATCGAGACCTCTGTGTCATTCATCCCGCGCTGGACTGCCGCAGCAGACGCATGCGTTGGGCATTGGTGCGGTTGAGCAGGCCGACCAGGAACACGGCCTGCGGATCGGTTTCCAGCGCCTGTTGCAACTGCACGCCGGCGCTGTCCAGATCGCGCGAGGCGGCGGCGAGCGCCGGATTCGCGGGCACGGCCCAGGCCAGCGGTGCGCTTTCCGGGGCAGCACCGGTCGCGCCGCGCGATGGCGCGGTCGCGGCGATCGGCTCCGTCATTTGGGATTGCGAGCGCCACGCGATCGCACCAACGCCGAGGGCCATCATCGCCGCCGCCGTCAGTCCCAAACCCATGCGCCGGCGCAGCGTCGACGGACGCACGGCGATGCGCGCGGCAATCGACGGCCACAGGTCACGCCGCGGTTCCACACCGCCGCCCAGTTGGCGCAGCTGATTGCGCCAGGCGAATTCGTCGTTCATGTCTCACCTCATCACCTTCATGTTTCGCGGATATCGTTTTCAACGATCCGCGAGGGCACGCCGCAGCAAACCGCGCGCGCGATGCAATTGCGCCTTCGACGAACCTACCGCCATACCGAGTTGCGCCGAGATTTCCTCGTGCTTGAAGCCTTCCACGTCGTGCAGCACGAGCACCGCGCGTGCGCGCGTGGGCAGGGCCGCGACCGCACGTTCCAGATCGCCGCGCTCGGCCGCGCAGAAAGGCACATCGAAGCCCGCCGCCGCCTGCAATTTCTCGTCGTCCATGGCGTCTTCGTCGCGACGGATACGCAAATCCATCAGCGCGATGTTGACGCCGAGCCGGTGCAGCCAGGTCACGAACGCGGACTCAAAGCGGAAGCTGCCGAGCCTGCGCCAGGCCTGCACGAAGGCGTCCTGGGTCAGTTCCTCGGCGCGCGCGCGATCCCGGCCGACCAGGCGCAGGATCGTGCCGTGAACCCGCCCGGCATGACGGCGGTACAACTGCTCGAAGGCTGCCGCTTCGCCGCCCACGGCACGACGCACCAACGCGGCGTCCGCATCGCGGGCGGGCAGTTCGGTAACGGGCACATCCGCGGTCAAGGCAAGGCCATCCATTTGTGAGCTTGGATGCGTAAAGCGGATCGGGAGTTTAGACCCGGTTCGTCATTCCGGCATGCAATGCCGGAATCCAGATGCCGTGGATGGCGACTAAACCCGGGCTTCCATGCAGCCTGGATCCCCCTCAGTCGGCTGTCGCCGACACTCGACCCTGCCGGGATGACAGCAATGCTACGGTGTTCCTACTGTATCGGATTCCACGGCGTCCTCGGCCAACAGCGAGGCGATGCGCCGGTGCTCGTCCAGCAATTTCTGCGGCGTGCGTGCGCCGTAAGAGGCAAGATATTCGCCGATGCTCTCGTACTCGGCACTCCAGCTTTCCGTGTCGACATGCAGCAGCGCCTCGAGCTTGGCGCGCGGCAGATCCAGACCATCCAGATTCAGATCCTGCGCGCGCGGCAAGTTGCCGATCGGCGTTTCCTCGGCGCCCTCGCTGCCGTCGCTGCGGCCGAGAATCCATTCCAGCACGCGCATGTTGTCGCCAAAGCCAGGCCAAAGAAACTTGCCGTCATCACCCTTGCGGAACCAGTTGACGTGGAAGATCTTCGGCAGCCTGGCGCCGGGGTTGTCCAGGCTCAGCCAGTGCGCGAAATAGTCGGCGAAGTTGTAGCCGCAGAACGGCTTCATCGCCATCGAATCGCGGCGCAACACGCCGACCGCACCGGTCGCGGCAGCGGTCGTCTCCGAACCCATCGCCGCGCCGACCAGCACCCCGTGCGTCCAGTCGCGCGCCTCGAACACGAGCGGCACCAGGTGCTCGCGGCGGCCGCCGAAGACGATGGCGGAAATTGGCACGCCCTGCGCGTCCTCCGCATGCGGCGACCAGCTCGGACACTGCTTGGCCGAAACCGTGAAACGTGAATTCGGGTGCGCCGCCGGTCCGTTCGCGGGGACATAATCGCGGCCCTGCCAATCCTTGACCGGCACGCCGTCGGGCAGGCCTTCCCACCACGGATCGCCGTCGGCGGTGACGGCGACGTTGGTGAAGATGGTGTCGTGATTGAGCATCGCCAGCGCGTTCGGATTGGTCTTGGCGCTGGTCCCGGGCGCAACGCCGAAAAATCCGGCCTCGGGGTTGATCGCCCACAGGCGGCCGTCCGCGCCCGGCGTCATCCAGCAGATGTCGTCGCCGACCGTCCACACTTTCCAGCCGGCCTTGCGATAGCTTTCCGGCGGAATCAACATGGCGAGATTGGTCTTGCCGCAGGCCGAAGGAAATGCTGCGGCGATGTAGTGCGTCTCGCCTTTCGGATTTTGAATGCCGACGATCAGCATGTGCTCGGCCAACCAGCCTTCGCTGCGCGCCTGCCACGAGGCGATGCGCAGGGCGTGGCATTTCTTGCCGAGCAGGGCGTTGCCGCCATATCCCGAGCCAATGGATTTGATCGAAAGCTCCTCGGGGAAGTGCATGATGAAACGCTTGTGCGGATCCAGTTCACCGGTCGAATGCAGGCCCTTGACGAACTTCGCCGCCGGCGCCCCGCCGGAGGCCGAATCAACATGCTCGCGCTCGATGCGCGCCAGCGCCGCCGCACCCATGCGCGTCATGATGCGCATGTTGGCGACGACATACGGCGAATCGGTGATCTGCACGCCGCAGCGCGACAGCGGCGAATCGATCGGACCCATGCAGTAGGGAATCACGTACAACGTGCGTCCCTGCATGCAGCCGGCAAACAGGGCGTCGATCTTGGCGTGCGCCTCGGCCGGGTCCATCCAGTGGTTGTTCGGACCGGCATCGTCGCGGTTCTGCGTGCAGATGAAGGTGAGATGTTCTACACGCGCCACGTCCGACGGATTGGAGCGGTGCAGATAGCAGTTCGGATGCGTGCGTGGATTGAGCTCGATCAGATCGTCGCGTTGCAGCATGAGATCGATCAGGGCGTCGTTTTCGGCCTCCGAGCCGTCGCACCACTGCACACGCTCAGGCTGGGTCAGACGAGCGACGTCGTCGACCCATCTCTTGAGGGATTCCAGCTTGCTCATGTTTCTCCTTCCGGCAGCCTTGCGGCTGAAAGTGACAAAATAATCCGGGCGATCTGCGCCGCCCGCTGTTGCTATGCGCTTGCACGGGAATGAAGGTCGGGTCCAACATCGTCGGAATGGTAGCGGCTGGCGCCGGTAGCGGGAAGCGATGGGCGCGCTGCATTGCAACACGATCCGATTGCGTTTTCCGGCATGCGCATCCTGATTGATTACTCGAATAGGGATTTCCATACTCACGCGTATGCTCGCATCGCCCATGTTCAAGACCACGACCGTTGCCGAACCCCGACGCTTTACGCTTCACGCGGGCGACGGCGTGCCGCTGGCGATCGCGACGCGTGGCGATGACGATGCTCCGGCGCTCATCTTCGCGCACGGTTTCGGCCAGACCCGGCATGCCTGGAACGCGACCACCGCGGTGCTCGCCGGAGCCGGCTGGCGCTGCCTGACGATGGATGCGCGCGGCCACGGCGACAGCGGCTGGCGCGACGACGGCCATTACGATTTCTCCCAGTTCGTGGACGATCTGGTGCGCCTTGCGCACATTCCGGCGCAAAAGCCCATCCTCGTCGGCGCCTCGATGGGCGGACTGCTGGGTCTCGTCGCGCAGGCCGAGCATGCGGTTTTCCGCGCCCTCGTACTGGTCGACATCACGCCACGCTGGGAAACTGCCGGCGTGGAGCGGGTTCTCACGTTCATGCGCGCGCATCCGCAGGGTTTCGCAAACGTCGAGGAAGCGAGTGCGGCCATCGCGAATTACCTGCCGCAGCGCGCGCAACGCTATCGTCGTGATCCAGGCCGGCCCGAGCGCCTGCGCAGCCTGCTCGTGTCCGACGCCAACGGCCGCCTGCGCTGGCACTGGGATCCGCGTCTGCTCGATACCATCGCCACGGGCAGCGAGCGTCAGCAATCGCGCCTGCTCGATGCAGCGCGGCGCATTCACGTGCCGACACTGCTGGTCAGCGGCGAGCGCAGCGATGTGGTATCCGACGACACCATCGCCGAATTTCTGCACTGCGTGCCGCATGCACAACACGTGCGCGTGAGCCGCGCCACGCATATGATCGCCGGCGACGACAACGCCGCCTTTACTGCCGCCGTCGAGCGCTTTGTCGCGCCGCTGCACATCAACCGGATCGAGGATCGCCCATGATTCACTGGTACCCGTTGCTCGCTTTGCTCGTCGTTTCGCTCGCGTGCGCCTATTTGCGCATCGGCCTGCGTACCTGGACCATCGCCGGCTTCGCCGCTGCCATCGGCATTGGACTTCTGGCCGGCAGTCATGGGCTTGCGATCACGCTCACCGTGTTGGTCTTCGCCGTCCTCGTGCTGCCGCTGAACATCCCCGAATTCCGCCGCCGCATCACCGCACCGTTGCTGGGCATCTACCAGAAGATCACGCCGCAGCTATCCGAAACCGAACGTATCGCGCTGGAGGCCGGCACGGTCGGCTTCGAGGGCGAGCTGTTTTCGGGCAAGCCGGACTGGTCGAAACTGCTCAAGCAGCCCAAGCCGGAATTGTCGGTGGAAGAACAAATGTTTCTCGACGGTCCCTGCGAAGAGCTGTGCCGCATGACCGACGAGTGGCAGATCACCCACGAGTTGGCCGATCTGCCACCGGAGATCTGGGACTTCGTCAAGCAGAAGAAATTCTTCGGCATGATCATCCCGCGACAATACGGCGGACTGGAATTTTCCGCCTACGCGCAATCGGCCGTGCTGCAAAAGCTGATGAGCATCTCCGGTTCGCTGTCGTCGACGGTCGGCGTGCCGAACTCGCTCGGCCCCGGCGAACTGCTGCTGCATTACGGCACGCCGGAACAACGCGACTACTACCTGCCGCGCCTGGCCGACGGCCGCGAGATTCCCTGCTTCGCCCTGACCGGCCCGCACGCGGGTTCGGATGCCACCTCGATCCCGGACTACGGCATCGTCTGCAAGAGCCAGTATCAGGGCGGCAATGTGATCGGGGTGCGCCTGACCTTCGACAAACGCTACATCACGCTCGCCCCGGTCGCCACCTTGATCGGCCTCGCCTTCCGCATGCACGATCCGGATCACCTGCTCGGCGACAAGGAAGACCACGGCATCACCCTCGCGCTCATTCCGCGCGATACAACGGGGCTTGAAATCGGGCGCAGGCATTTTCCGCTCAATGGCGCATTCCAGAACGGGCCGCTGCGCGGCAAGGACGTCTTCGTGCCGCTGTCGCAACTGATCGGCGGCGAGAAGATGGCCGGCCAGGGCTGGCGCATGCTGGTCGAATGCCTGTCAATCGGCCGCGGCATCACCCTGCCCGCAAACGCATCCGGCGGCGTGCGCATGGGCGCGATCGCGACCGGCGCCTACGCGCGCATCCGCAAGCAGTTCGGCATGGCGATCGGCCGCTTCGAGGGCGTGGAGGAAGCGCTCGCGCGCATCGGTGGTCACGCCTATGCGATCACCGCGCTCGCGCGCGCCAGCGCCGCGGCAGTGGATCGCGGCGAAAAACCGGCGGTCGGATCGGCGATCGCCAAGTACCACTGCACGGAACTCGGCCGCGAGGTCGCGCGTGACGTGATGGACGTA
>JAJXWU010000075.1 GCA_021781425.1 Pseudomonadota bacterium | reverse complement strand
ATCGAGGCCTGCCTGGACGACCGCGGCCTGCGCCCCGGCGCGATGTTCGCCGACATCGAACTGATCGGAATTCCGCACCGCGTGGTGGTGTCCGAACGCGGCCTCGCCGCCGGCACGTTCGAGTATCGTGCGCGTCGCGATGCGGAAAGCCGCAATCTCACGCGCGAGGAATTGCTCGCGCTGTTGGCCTGATCGCCCTGCTATTTCTTGATCAACCCCTTGACCCGATCGATCCATGACGGACCGGCGGCGGGTTTCGATTCCTTGACCGCGGGTTTGGCGAAGCGCCCGGTCAGGCTTTGCTCGCGCTTGAGTTGTTCGAGTTCGGCTTTCTGCTGCGCGCCGATTTTGGATTCCCAGCGCCGCTTGATCTGATCCTGCTGCACCTTGGTACGCAGCTGGGCGCGGAACGAATCCGACAACGCTTCCTGGAACAGGTTGCTTTCCTCGCGCATCAGGTAGCGGCCGATCGCGTCGAACGTGGCCTCGTTGAGCTGGGCGGCGGGAATGTTCTTGGTCGCCGTGCCGAGCGCATCGAAATTGACGAAATTCATGCGCACTGAAGCGCTGTCGGCATCCGCCGAAAACGTGGCCGTCATCGGAATGCGGCCCTTGGCGTTGAATTTCGCCGAGACCACCTCGCCATTGCCGTCCTTCTTCGGCTCCAGCAGTCCACCCAGATGGTAGCGCTGGAAGGCACCGGCCACGGTCTTGACCTTGCTCGCACCGACCACCTCGACGGTGGGGCACTCCTCGCTCGCCACCAGGCACGGGAATCCCAGCACGATTTCGCGGGAACCGGGCTGCTGGTTGGACTTGAGGTCGTATTCGTGTTCGATGTAGCCGACGATGTCGCCGTAGCCGACCAGGGCGAAGCGCAACTGCTTCTTCGGTTGCAGGAGCTTGAGATTGGCGACGAGTTTGCCGAGAAACTCGTGCAGCGCGTGCATGCCCGGCTCGAGCTGGGTGCGGAAAATCTCCTCGCGCTGCGACTTGCGCTTCTCCGCGTCGTCGGCGCTGGCCTTGCGCTGTTGCGCCTGCTGTTCGAGTTCGTCGAGCAATCCCACGGAATGGGCCCCTTGGCGCCGCACCGGAACGAGCGGCCTGCGTGGCGTTTAACTTAATTCCAACGGGGCACGCATGCAAGCATGGCGTACCGCAGCGACGCACCCGGTGTGACGCATGCCGCGGATTTTTGATTTGCCACAGGGTTAATGGCATTCTATCGCCACGATTTTAACCCGTCTTAATTGCGAGGATCCCGATGGCCATCGAACTGAAAAATCTCACGAAGAAACAACTTGCGGAATTGATCGAACGCGCTTCGTCGCGCAGCCGCGAACTCGATATCGCGGAATTGGACAAGGTGCGCGCCGACGTGCGTGCCTACGCCAAGTCGAAAGGCTATACGATCGAGCAATTGTTCGGCGGACGCGGGCGCAAGGGCCGGCGCAGCAAGGCCGCGCCGAAATACCGCAACCCGGCGGATCCGGCGCAGACCTGGTCCGGCCGCGGCAAGCGTCCGCGCTGGTTCAATGCGGCATTGAAAGCGGGGAAGCGCGAAAAAGATTTGCTCATCTGAGCGAATACGCGTTCCGCAAGAAATGCCGGCTTTTGCCGGCATTTTTTTACTTCACAGACTTCGCCTCGGCGCAATCAGCAAGTCGCCGAACAAAAGGCCTGCCACGAGCGCCACCAGGATCGCGACCAGGGTGAAACCCATATCCAGTCCCAGGTACACGTCGCGCTCGAACATCAGCGACAGGGTGCGGAAGCCGACGCTGCCCGGCACCAGCAGGATGATGCCGGGCTCGCGCACCAGGGCCCCGGGGCGCCGCGCCAAGCGCGCGTAGAGATTGCTCGCCGCACCGATGACAAGGCCGGCGAGGAAGACGCCGAAATCCGGCGTGAACGCCGAACTGCCGTAGTAGGCGACGACATAACCGAGCGCCGCCGAAACCATCACCAGCGGATAATCGCGGCGCGCCGCCTGAAACAATACGGCGAAGGAAAGGCAGCCGAAAGCCAATGCCACCCATTCGGCCCATCCCGGCACCGGCGGTGCGGCAGCGGCTTGCGGCAGCCAATGCAGGGCCTTGCCGATTTCCGTGGCCGCGAGCGTACCGAACGCGAGCTTGAGCAGGCTCATCATCGCACCGGCCAGACGCGCCACGCCCGAGGCCAGGTGCTGCGTGGACAATTCGCGCACCGCGGTGGTCAGGCTCAATCCCGGCAGCAGCACGATCAGCGCCGCCAGCACCACCGCCTTGACGTTGAGCG
This sequence comes from Pseudomonadota bacterium, assembly GCA_021781425.1. Classification (GTDB taxonomy): domain Bacteria; phylum Pseudomonadota; class Gammaproteobacteria; order Xanthomonadales; family Rhodanobacteraceae; genus Rudaea. The sequence continues at coordinate 719 of JAJXWU010000075.1, read as the reverse complement.
GCACCAACCACGCGCCGACGGCGGTGGCGATCAGGGTGGCGAGCAGCGCCGAGATCGCCTCGAAGCTCGCCGCGAGGCGCGGCCGGCCCTCGCTGGCCAACGCGATCGCGCCGATGAATACGCCGATGCCGCCGGCCACGACGACGTCCGCCCAGGCCGCATGCAGGATCGCCGCGACCGCCGCCGCCGCGATGCCGTAACTGCCAGCGGTGTAGACGCGATTGCGCACGTTGCGCCGGCGATGGATCGCGCGCAGCAGACGCGAGCCTTCGGCGATATCCAGCGTGCCGGCGATCACGCGGTCGGCGATCTCGTCCACTTCGCACATCCGGCGCAGGTTCACGTCGCCGGGCGCCAGGCGAATGACCTGGGTGTGCTCGCTCAGGTCGTCCTCGCCACGCTCGCTGCCGGTGAACGACAGGATCAGCGCGGTCGGCGTGGACAGGCTGTCGCAGTGCAGGCCCAGACGCGCGCTGACGCTGTCGATGGCGGTCTCCAGGCGCGGCGCGGCGGCGCCGTACTGGTGCAGGCGCCGCGCCAGTTCGACCACGAAGCGCATGCGCGCGGCGGCATCCTCATGCTTCATCGGTGACTTCCCCGACCGGATAGTCCGGTGTCGCATCCAGCGCCGCGGCGCAAACTTCGGCCAATTCGAGCAGGCGCAGGTCGGAACCGGGCGGACCCATGACCTGCAATCCGGTCGGCAGCCCGTTCGATGC
>JAJXWU010000251.1 GCA_021781425.1 Pseudomonadota bacterium | reverse complement strand
TGTCCTGAGCTTTTCCGCCGTTGCGTCATCCGCCGGGCGCGCGACGAGTCCGCCGAGCGGACTGATGGTAACGGAATAATTGCCGCCATCGACCAGCGGCAGGAACGCGGCGCTGCCATAATCGGCGTCGATCCACGGCAGCCAGCGCGGGAAGCGCTGTCTCAATTGCCACAGATCGACGGTCGAATCCGTATTCAGGGCGACGACGCTTGGCAAGGTCGCGCTTGCCTGCTTTGCATCACGGTAGCGACCGGACAGGCGATCGACGCGAAACAGCGGTTGCGCACCGAGCGCGACTGCGCGTGGTGCCCATTTGATCATGCGTGCGTCGAGTTGCCATTCGTCACCGTGCAGGTCCGCGCTGCGATGTGCGCCGTCGGGAAAATCCACGCGTAATGCGAACCATTGTGGGCCGAGCTGGCGTGCCTGAATCGTTGCCACCGGCGCTTCTGCGGTGAGCAATCCGTAACCGCGCAAGGCGAAGCCGAGTCCGGCGAACAGAACCGCGAGCAGCATAAAAACGAGTAGCCATGCGCCGCGATGGGCGCAGGCAAAACGGCGTCGCGCGCGCCAGTGCCGGCGCACAGCGAAGGCCTGCGCAAGCGCAATCAGCGCCGCGACAACGGCGGCGGTGAAAAGCAGCGGCACGAAGAGGGAAAAATCGAACATGCCAGTTGTTCTCCGGACCCGCACCAACCTCGATTAAAACACCGTTCGCGTTGAGCGTGGCTTGCGCAAGCAAGCGAAGTCGAAACGCCGTGCGCTAGCCCTCCGACTTCGGCGCTTCGCGTCTACGCTCAGGCGAACGGAATATCAACAAACATTCGGGCACTATCAAACAGTTATTTTTTCTCCGCCGCCTTCAGCGACGCCTCGCGCACGGCGCGGAACTCGCTGTCCTGCGACCATTGCGGGAAGGTGGATTCGTCCGCCAAGCGCTTGCCGACCGCGTACAACGCCTTGACATCCTCGATCACGCCGGACAAATCCCAGTTCGGATCGTAGTTGTCTGCGGGCTTGTGGTAGCGGTGCGCGGTGAAATCGTCGTAAGCCGCGCGCCCGGCCGCCTCGCCACCGTCGAGCTTGTCGAAGCCGCCGCGCGCGTACAACACGGGCACGCCGAGGCGTGCGAAATTCAGTTGGTCGGAACGGTAGAAAAATCCCTTCTCCGGTTCTTCGTCGGCGCTGATCGTGCGACCCTGCGGTTTGAGCGCGTCGGCGAGGTACTGGTCCATCTGCGACTGGCCGAACCCGATTATCGCCATGTTGTGGGTACGGCCCCAGGGAATGAGTTCGTCCATGTTGATGTCGGCGACGGTTCTCGTCATCGGGAAGGTCGGATGCAGGGTGTAGTACTGCGAACCGAGCAGGCCGGCTTCCTCCATCGTCGGCGCGAGGAACAGGATCGAACGCTGCGGCGGCGGGTTCTGGTGCGCGAACGCATCGGCGATTTCGAGCAATGCGGACAGGCCGGTGCCGTTATCGACCGCACCGTTGTAAATCTGGTCGCCTTTCAGGGTCGGATCGCGGCCGAAATGATCCCAGTGCGCCGAATACACGATCGCCTCGTCCTTGCGCGTGGTGCCTGGCACAAGCGCGAGCACGTTGTCGGTCTGCATGTCGCGGATCTGGTTGCGGAAGGCGATCGAGGCCGTGGCCTGGAGCGGCAGCGGCGTGAAACCGGGCTTCGCGGCCGCTTTCTCCAACGCGTCGAGATCGGCGCCGGCGCTGGCGAACAAGCGGTGCGCGGCGTCGCCGGTCAGCCAGCCGGCGACGGCCAACTGCGGCGGCGTGGACGCCTCCGGCACCAGGCTGAACTGCGGTCCGCTCCAGCTGTTGACCACCACTTCCCACGGATAGCCCGCGGCGCCGGTCTCGTGCACGATCAGGCAACCGGCCGCGCCCTGGCGCGCGGCTTCCTCGTACTTGTAGGTCCAGCGGCCGTAGTAAGTCATGTTCCTGCCCTTGAACAGGGCCGGGTCCGCATGGCCGGGATCATTGACCAGCACGACGACGATCTTGCCCTTGACGTCGAGTCCGGCGTAATCATTCCAGTGGTACTCGGGCGCGACGATGCCATAACCGGCGAAGACCAGACCCGCATCCGTGAGCTGAACGTCCGGGGCGTTCTGCAGCGTGTCGACGATCAGGTCGCTGCGATAATTATACTTTTCCACCTTGCCGCCGGCACTTACGTCCAGCGCGACCTTGTCGCCGTCGAGCAGGGTCGTCTCCACGGCCGGAACCGATTGCAGGTAACTATCGCCGTTGCCGGGCTTCAGACCCATGCTCCTGAACTGATCGATCAGGTAGGTGGTGGTCATGCGCTCGCCGATGGTGCCCGGCTTGCGGCCCTCGAATTCGTCGGACGCAAGGCGCACGTCGTAGCCGGCAAAATTCGCGGCGTTGATTTCCGGCGTGAAATGGCCGTCGGTCGTGGGCTTGACCGGCGCCGGTTTTGGCACAGGTGCTGCCGCAATGTTCGCAGCGTCCGGCGGCGGGGTTTGTGCACAGGCGGCGAGCAGGCAGCCGGTGATTACGAGGAACGGCAGACGGCGCATGGCGGGCTCCATGAAAAGCGGGAACCGTGATGGTAGAGCGCATGCGGTGTGCGCGCAAAGGACCTGTTCCAAAGTCGTCGCGAGCGCAGCAGGTTCCGGACAGAGTTACTGCGGCGGTTTGTCGCCGCTGAATGCGATCGGTTTCGCGCCGTCGATCTTGCCCACCGTCGCGCTGTCGCTCACGTACAGCCGCACCACGCGCTTGAACACCAGATCACCCTTTACCACGGCGTGCGGGCCGATGACGATGAGCGGATCGCGGCCGACGCCGAAATGGAACCAGCTGCGGTCTTCATTGACGAGAATCCCGCCTTCGACCCGCGAATTGGCGCCGATGTCGATGTCGCCCGACGTTGTTTCGATGCCGCCGCCGACATGCGCCGCGTCCAGCGCGATGCTGCCGTTGACGTTGGAGACCTTGCCGCTTGCGTCCGCGCCTGCGGCGAGCGCGATCGAACCGTTGACCGCTTCCACGGTCTTGGCGATCTTCGCGTTTGCACCGACGTGGATGCCGCCATTGACCGTGTCCAGCGATTCCAGCGTGTCGTTGGCGCCGATATGGATGCTGCCGTTGACCGTCGTCGCGCTGATCGCGTGCGCGCCGTCGCCGACATGGATGCTGCCGTTGACCGTGCTCAGCTTGCCTACCGTCGCGCTGTCGGGAACGTGGATGCTGCCGTTGACCTTGTCGATATCCAGATCCGCGTTGCCGGAGGCGAAAGCCGTGCCGACGGCGATGGCGGCGGACAATGCGATGAGTGCGAGTCGTTTCATGGGGTTGCTCCGGTCCGGGTCGTATTGCCAATGGATGCGGCGGGCCGCCGCAAGGTTTAATCGGCTAACATTGTCCATCCAAATCGAAGTGGATGGACCGTGTCCCGACCCAAGCCCGTGCTGCTGCTGATCCTGGATGGCTGGGGCTATCGCGAAGAGCGCGACAACAACGCCATCGCCCTGGCGAGCGCGCCGAACTGGCGACGCCTGCTTGCCACCTGTCCGCATACGCTGGTCGACACGCACGGCGAGCATGTCGGGTTGCCGCACGGACAGATGGGCAATTCCGAAGTCGGGCACATGAACATCGGCGCCGGTCGCATCGTGTATCAGGATCTGACCCGCATCGACGCCGCGATTGCCGACGGCAGCTTCTTCGCCAATCCCGCCTTGCTGCGCGCTTTCGCGGCGGCCAAAGGCGCCACTTTGCACGTGTTCGGGTTGCTCAGCCCCGGTGGCGTGCACAGCAGCGAGGAGCACATCTTCGCCCTGCTCGACATGGCCAAGCGCAAGGGCGCCGAGCGCGTCGCCGTGCATGCGTTCCTCGACGGCCGCGACACGCCGCCGCAAAGCGCGCGCGCCTCGTTGGAAAAATTGCAGGCCAACTGTGATGCGCTCGGCAATGCGCGCATCGCGACGTTGAGCGGACGCTATTACGCGATGGATCGCGACAAGCGCTGGGAACGCGTCAAGCTGGCTTACGAGGCGATTGCCGAAGGCGTCGCGGAATTTCATTCCGGCGATGCGCTCGCAGCACTCGATGCCGCCTACGTGCGCGGCGAGACCGACGAATTCGTCAAGCCGACCACCATTGGAAAATATACGAAGATTGCAGATGGCGACGCCATCATCTACATGAACTTCCGCGCCGACCGTGCGCGTCAACTCACACAGGCATTTGTCGATCCGGAATTCTCCGGTTTTTCACGCGCGCGGACGATTCCTTTGTCCGCCTTCGTCACGCTGACGCATTACAGCGACGATCTGCGCGTGACTGCCGAGGCTTATCCGCCGCAAGCGCTGGCCAACTCGCTCGGCGAATATCTTGCGGCGCTCGGCTTGAAACAGTTGCGCATCGCCGAAACCGAGAAATACGCGCACGTCACGTTCTTTTTCTCGGGCGGACGCGAGGAGCCGTATCCCGGCGAGAGCCGCATCCTCGTGCCGAGCCCCAAGGTCGCCACCTACGATCTCAAACCCGAGATGAGTTGCCCCGAAGTCACCGACAAACTTGTCGCCGCGATCGGCAGCGGCCAGTACGACTTCATCGTCTGCAATCTTGCCAATGCCGACATGGTCGGGCACAGCGGCAAGCTCGATGCGGCAATCAAGGCGGTGGAAGCAATCGATGTCGCGCTCGGCAGACTCGAAGCCGCGATCCGCGCCGGCGGCGGCGAGATGCTGATCAGCGCCGACCATGGCAATCTGGAGCAGATGCGTGCGCACGACGGCCAGCCGCACACCCAGCACACCGTCGGACCGGTGCCGCTCGTCTACGTCGGGCGCAAGGCGCAGCTCGCGCGCGGCGCGCTGCGCGATCTGGCGCCCACAGTGCTTGCGCTGATGGGTTTGGCTCAGCCGGCCGAAATGACCGGCCACTCACTGATCAGCTTTGATTGATCCTGGCTTCAAATGCAAGGCTTCCGGCCGTCCAGCGGACGGCCAGGTGACTTTCTTTGCACGAGCAAAGAAAGCCATCCGCGCGCTTGCAGGGCGCACGCAAGTCTTGCTTTTATGCAGTGTGTTGATTGCTTTCAGCGCTCACGCCCAAAGCGACGATCCCGCACACGCTGCGCGGGAAGCGCTGGCCAGGCAAAAGCTCGAACAGGTGCGCAGCCAGATCAAGACCCTGGTGGACACCCAGCGCGACACGAACGTACAGCGCAACGACGCCGTGGCCGCGCTGCGCGATCGGGAGCTGAAGATCGCGGCGACCGCGAAAGAATTGCGTGCGTTGGACCAGCAACTCGCCGGACAGCAGGCCAAGCTCGAAGAGCTGCTGAAACGGCGCAATTTGCTCGACGCGAAACTGAAAGATCAGCGCGATGCTCTTGCGGCGCTGCTGCGTTCGGCTTATGCGATGGGCCGCGACGAGGAATTGAAACTGTTGCTCGCGCAGGACAGCGCCGCCGACATCGCGCGCATGCTCGCCTATTACCGCTATTTCGAGCGTGCGCGGCTCGGCGAAATCGAGGCCTTGCTCGAAAATCTCGATGCGCTGGCCAAGCTGCAAGACGACATCGGAACGCAGACGGCGGCGTTGCAGAAAACGCGCGCCGAACAGGCCGGACAGGCCATGCAGCTGGATGCCGAGCGCAGCGCCCGCCGCCAGGCGCTGGACCGGCTCGACGCCACGTTGAAGAGTCAGAAGAGTCGTTTGGCCGCACTCGGCAAGGACGAAAAGGCGCTGCTGGATTTGCTCGCGAAGCTGCGCGACATCTTCGCCGACATTCCGCAAAATCTTGCCGGCGCGGAACCCTTCGCCGCATTGCGCGGCAAACTGCACTGGCCGTTGCGCGGTCGCCTTGTGGAAAGATTCGGTGTCGGCACCGGCGGCGGCGCGAGTCAGGGTGTATTGATCGCGGCGCAGGACGGCAGCGAAGTGCATGCGGTTTCGCACGGCCGCGTCGTGTTCGCCGACTGGCTGCGCGGCTACGGACTGCTGATGATCGTGGACCACGGCGATGGGTACCTGAGCCTGTACGGCTACAACGAAACGCTGCTCAAGGATGTAGGCGACTGGGTCGAAGCCGGCACGGTCATAGCGACCAGCGGCGACAGCGGCGGACGGCCGACACCGGGCCTGTATTTCGAGTTGCGCTACAAGGGCAAGGCCATCGACCCGATGACGTGGCTGCGCTCTTCACGTTGATTTGCCCGCGCGCGCCTATAATGCGGGCGTCCGGTTTGATGGTGAATATCATGTTGCGATGTGCCCTTTGCACGATCTTGTTGCTGACACCGTTGGTGCTGCATGCCGACGAGGCCAAGCCCGTGCCGCCGCCCGCGACGGGCGTGAGCATGGCGCAGATCCGCGAGTTCACGGCGGTGTTCGATCTGATCAAGCAGGCCTACGTCGATCCGGTCGACGACAAGACCCTGATGCAAAGCGCGATCCGCGGCATGCTCGCGGGACTGGATCCGCACAGCGAATATCTGGATCAGACCGGCATGCAGGCGCTGAACGAGGACACGAGCGGCAGCTACGACGGTCTCGGCATCGAAGTGGTCACGCTCAACGGTGCGCTGCGCGTGATCGCGCCGATCGACGACACGCCGGCCGCACGCGCGGGTATCAAGCCCGGCGACATCATCGTGCGCATCGACGGTACGGCGATCACGTCGGAAAACGCGAATCAGGCCGTGGATCTGTTGCGCGGCAAGGCCGGCACGAAGGTGAAACTTTCCATCCTGCACGAGGGTGCCAGCGTGCCCGAGGACTACGCGTTGACGCGCGAGGCGATCCGCGTTGCCAGCGTGCGCGTGCGTGAAATCGAACCCGGCTACGTCTACATCCGCGTCGTCCAGTTCCAGGAAGACACCGGCAACGAGTTGCGCAACAAGCTCGGCAAGCTGCTGGCGAAAGAACACCCGCTGCGCGGTGCCGTGCTGGATCTGCGCAGCAATCCGGGCGGCTTGCTCACCTCTGCCGTGGAAATCAGCGACGACTTCCTCGATTCCGGCGTCATCGTCACCACACGTGGACGCTTGAAGCAGGCTGACCTGAGTTTCAGCGCGACGCCGGGCGACCTGCTCGATGGCGCGCCACTGGTGGTGCTGGTCGACAACGGCACCGCCTCGGCGGCGGAAATCGTCACCGGCGCGCTCAAGGACAACCATCGCGCCCTGATCATGGGCCGGCGCACGTTCGGCAAGGGCTCGGTGCAGACGGTGCTGCCGCTCGACGACACGCACGAGGTCAAGCTCACCACGGCACGCTACTACACGCCCAATGGCACCTCGATCCAAGCCGCCGGCATCGCGCCGGACATTGAACTGGCCAACCTCAAGCTGACGCTGCGCGACACGCCGCCGGCGGTCGTGCGCGGCGAGCGCGACTTGCCGAATCATCTCAAGGGCGAATTCGAAGGCGAAAAGAACAGCGAACGCGACGGCGTGAGCGATGGTCTGCTCGACGACTACGCACTCAACGAGGCGCTGATAGTGCTCAAGGGCATGTCGCTGCGGCATGTGCCGGTGGCCGTGCCCGGCAAGCACTGAGTTCGGCTCGGCCGCGTTTTACGGCGCGTTACTGGCGCAATCTGCGGGCGAGCGCCGGCTTCGAAATCAGCGCAAAAAGCACGCCGATCGCGAATCCGGCGATGTGCGTCCACCACGCCACCGCGCCGAACGCCGGGCCGACGAAGGTGAACAGGAACTGCAAGCCGATCCAGAAACCGATCAGGGCGGCGGCGGGAACACGCACGAATTCCAGGAACAGGCCGAGCGGCAGCACCAGGCCCAGGCGCGCGCGCGGGAACAGCGCGAAATAGGCGCCGACGATCGCCGAGACCGCGCCGCTGGAGCCGACGATGGGCGCGTTCGCGTTCGCCAGCGTCAGCGCTCCGGCGAGATTGGCCAGCGCGCCGCCGACGAGAAACAGCGACAGGAAGCGCAGCGAACCCAGACTGCGTTCGGCGGGCAGGCCGAAGATCATCAGGAACAGCAGATTGCCGATCAGGTGCAGCCAGCCGACGTGGATGAACAACGCAGTGAACAGACGCGCCGAGCGCAATTGCAGCCATTGCGCCAGCAGCGGCACGTGGGCGTCGAACAGGCTCGAGGGCACCGTGCCCCAGCGCCGCAGCAGCAGCGAACGCGCGTCGACGGGCAGCAGCGTGAGCCAGGCGAAAACCGCCACGCAGATCGCGATCAGCGCGATCGTCGCCCAGGGTTGTCGTGGCTTTTGCCGCTGTTCGAGGCGGACGAACACGGCGTGCGGTTCCGTTTACAAACCGTCGCGCGGAAAGAAAAAGCGCTGACCCTGGAATTCGAGTATCACCCCATCGGGACGGATTTCGCGCACGGTAATGCTGTCGGACGTGGTGTCGCCCTCGGCCATGCGCGTGCCATCGAGGATGACGAAGCGCCGCTTCGGATCGGCGGTGTAGACGTGCATGCTCAAGTTGAGCTGCGGCAGCGCCTTGCGTGTGGCGAACGGCAGATCGTAGTACGTCGGCACGTCGAGCTTGGGCGTCGCGTCCGCTGGCGGCGTGTAGCCGCGCGTGTCCGCCACCTTCGGCGCGCGCGCCGGTTGCGCGGGCGCAGCGGGAGCGGGAGCGGGAGCCGGTTCGGGCCGGGCTAGCGCCATGGCCGGGGCCGCCGGCGCGGAGTGCTCGGTTGTGCGCGCAGGCGGATCGGGCCTGCGTTGCGCAGCTACCCAGATCTGTTCATCGGGGCGTGACGACGGCGCATTCCTGCCCACATTTGCAGCCTGCATGACAGGTGTGGAATTGTGCGTCGGCTGCGCAAGTCGAATCGGCACAGCCGGTGACGCGGCGGCTATCGGCGGTTTGGCCGGAGCGGGCGCGGATGCGCCGCGGCCGAACCACCACCAAAGCCCTGCCCCCAGCGACAGCACGATCACGAGCAGTGCCCATGCGGGACTGCGCTCGCGCCGCGCGGGCGCGAACGGCGTGCCCAGGTCCGGCGCCTGACCCAGGCGGCGGTTGGCTTCGGATTTCTTCAATGCTTCGAGAATCAGCGACATGAGTGCATCGGCGGGTTCGCAGCCGCCTATTCTACCTTGCGATACAGGTGCGGCCCGGATTCGGCGAGCGCCGACAACGCGAACAGGGTTTCCGGACCGACGATGCCGTCCGGCTTGATGCCGTAGGCGATTTGCAATTTGCGCACGCGTTCTTCCAGCGCGGCATCGAAATAAGCGGGTCCGCTGTCGTCGGCCTTGCCGCCGTCCATGTGCGCGAGTTGCGCCTTGACCCAGGCCACGCCGGGTCCGGCGTCGCCTTGATGCAGCGTGGACGCAATCTCCGGCGGCAATTGCCATACGGCGCTGAATTCGCCCTTCCAGATGTCCGCGAGATCGGATTTCATGAGCGTGCGCGTCTGTCCGCCGATGGCGAGCTTGACGTGCAGCGCATCAACCGCCTGCAGCAGCGCGTCCGCGTGCGTGTTGCCGTCGCGCAGGGTCAGAATCAGCGGACGGTCGAAGCGCGCCAGTTGCTCCAGCGTGCCGGTGCCGCGCAGGCAGTCGAGCCCCGCCGTGATGACGCCCGGACAATGCGCGGCGTCGCGTACGCTGACTAGCGTGGAATTGACCTGCCAGCGGCCGAGCAGTTGCGTCCACGCGGTCAGGTCCGCGTCCGGCGTGTGTGCGATGGCCTGACGCAGGTTCTGCAACGAATCGTCGCGCGGCGGCAGAACGGGCTTGGCGACAGCGTCGGCGACAGGTGGCAGGGTCCGGTGCAGCCAGTGCCACGACGCGGCCCCGGCGGCGAGGATGAGCACCGCCGCCGCGGCGGCCAGCCAGCGGCCGTAGCGATGCATCCAGTAGCGCGCGTGACCGGGCAGGGTTTCGTCCGCGGCGCGGTCGATCAGGCGCTCGCCGAGCGCATCCTGCTCGCGCGCGAAGCCGGCCATCAAGGCGCGGTCGGCGATCACGTTGACCACGCGTGGCACGCCGCCGGAGCGCCGGTACAGCGCGCGCAGGCCCAGACGCGAGAACGGCGAACGTGCCGCACCGGCCACGGCCAGGCGATGGCGCACGTAGGCTTCGGTTTCGGCGCGGTCCAGCGGCATCAGGTGGTAGCGCGCGGTGATGCGCTGGGCGAGCTGGCGCAGCTCCGACTGGTGCAGCTTGTCGCGCAATTCCGGCTGGCCGAGCAGAATGATCTGCAACAATTTCTGCGTCGGCGTTTCCAGGTTCGTGAGCAGGCGCACCTGTTCCAGCGCCTCGATGGAAAGCTCCTGCGCCTCGTCCACGATCAACACCACGCGCAGGCCTTGCGCGTAGGCATCGAGCAGATAGATGTTGAGCGTATCGACCAGCGCCTTGAGGCTGCTCTTCTTGCCGGCGATGTCGAGCTTCAATTCCTCGCAGATCGTCTCGAGCAATTCCACCGGCGACAGTTTCGGATTGAGCACCAGTGCCACGCGCGTGTTTTCCGGCAGCTGGTCCAGCAGCAGCCGGCACAACGTGGTCTTGCCGGTGCCGACCTCGCCGGTCAGCTGCACGAAGCCGCCGCTGCCGCCCTTGCCGATGCCGTACAACAGGTGCGCGAGCGCATCCCGGTGGCGCTCGCTCAAAAAAACGTAGCGCGGATCGGGAGTGATCGAGAAGGGGGCTTCTTTCAGCCCGTAGAACTCGAGGTACATGCGGTTACTTTACCTCGGAAGGGGGTAAAAGTTCGTAGGTTCCCTTTGGAACGGGCTTGCAAATATCGCGGAATGAGATATTCTGTATCCAGAAATCTCGCTTTGAGATGATCCGTTGAGAGTGATTTCGAACAAAACGCTTGTCGAGTTCGCCAAGACGCATCGCGCAGCCGGCAAGCCGTTGCAGGCGTGGCGCAAGATCGTCGAATCCAACGAGTTCGCGAATTTCGCGCAATTCAAGGCGATCATGAACGCCACCGACCGGGTCGGCGACTTCTACGTTTTCGACATCGGCGGCAACAAGTTTCGCGTGATCGCCGCGATTCATTTCAATCGTCAGATGCTGTTCGTCCGACACGTGTTCACGCACGCCGAATACGATCAGTGGAGTGCAAGGCAATGAACGCTCAACTCAAGAAGCTGGCTACACATTTCGCGGCAATCGAACGCGAAGTGCCGCTGCATCCGATCCGCACCGAAGCCGAGTACGACACGGCCGTCGCGGCGCTGAACCGATTGCTTGACGCCGGCGCCGCGGATGAACGCCATGCGCTCGCCAACCTGGCCGCGACGCTCGGTGAACTGATCGGCGACTACGATGATGCGCACTATCCGCTCCCCGATGTCTCCGGCACGGATATGCTCAAGTTCCTGATGCAGCAGCACGGCCTGAAACAGGGCGACCTGCCGGAGATCGGTACGCAGGGTGTGGTGTCAGAGATCATCAACGGCAAACGCGAGATCAACTTGCGGCAGGTGAGGAAGTTGAAGGAACGGTTTGGTATCAGCGCGGATGCGTTTGCGTAGCTCATCAGTCCGGCGCAGGAAAAGAGGTCAGAGAACATTTTTTGGGTAAGGACCGGGCAATCGTTCCAAATCAAAATGTTCTCCGACCCCTTTTCGGTGGCCGAGGAAAAGGGGTCAGCCAATTTGCCCACGGCTTTCGCCTCTCCCGCTGGCGGGAGAGGGTGGTCTTGTTCCGTTCGCCCTGAGCGTAGCGCTGAAGGCGCGAAGTCGAAGGGTTGGCATTCAAGCAAAGCTTCCACTCAACCTGCGGACGCCCGGGTAACTTTCTTTTCTCGTGAAAAGAAAGTTACCAAAGAAACACGTCAAAGCGGGCTCACGCCCCGCGGAGGGGCTGCACCCCTGCCGTCAGCGGATGCAGGTTCCGTTTCGAATGGCCCCGATCGGGAACGGTGTGCACAGGTTCGCTTGCAGGAGTCGGCCCACATGAGAAACAGTGCTCGTGCTTACACAAAAATCTTCTCTGATTTCTTTTCCGCTTTTCCGTGATCTCCGACAATTCAGCGGATACCTATTTTTCTAATTCATGTACTTTCGCTACTAAGTCTCTGATATTTTGTAGATAGGTGGAATCTACTCGAAACTGATCGCCACAGATTTCATATTCCAAACTTTTGGCTGCTGCCATGATGCCAAGAGCGTGCAGGCTAACGCCGTTTGATGTGATGGACTCAACGACACCGTCATCGGTTACATCGCCATCATGTTCGGCGTCCGGGATCCTGACCGGCTTATT